>NZ_JBTREW010000012.1:0-173885 GCF_054823925.1 Bacillus sp. F9_6S_D1_P_5
TGGATCCATTATAACGAGGTTTTTTGATAAAAATACACAAAAACCCCGAATCATAGGGCTTTTTTTAAGTGTCCATGATTCGGGGTACAGTTCATAAATTTCAAGTAGCTTTTTTTATACCACTATTTACGGGCAATTGGTTAAGTAGGAGATGAAGAACTCCCACATATTAAAGTTTCACTTTATGTGAATAGAAAGTAAGAAATAAGGAGGGCTATACAGGTACTACCACTAATGATATAGCGCGTCTGTAAATATTCATTCATAGAAAACACCCACTGATTAAAATTTCACTTTATGATTTCCTATATTATATGTTGGATATAGAAAATAAGTAGTTATGTTATACATGTAACGTTTCGCTTTTTTCATTTACCTGTTTATCATTTGTTACGCTACTAAAAGTGAAAGTTTGACCTAAAAAGAGTACATGCAGTTGTTCCCACGGTAACATACGTAAATTCCAATTGTTCCGAAGCCTTGTTACAGCCTCACGTGGTGTTTCATCGGCAAGGGCAAAAGTTCCGTAATGCATCGGTATAAAGTGTGTAGCGTTTAAATCTAAATAAGCTTGCACTGCCTCTTCAGGTGAAACGTGAGATACTTTCATAAACCATTCAGGTTCATAAGCTCCAATTGGCATAAGGGCAATATCAATGGAAAAGCGTTTGCCAATTTCTTTGAAACCTTGGAAATAGCCACTATCTCCACAAAAATAAATAGTTTCTTTCGTTATTTCATTATTAATAATCCATCCACCCCAGTGAGATGTATTCATATCAAATAACGATCTTCTCGTCCAGTGCTGAGCAGGGACGAAGTGAAAGGAAACATCATTAATGATTGTATTTTCCCACCAATTATACTCTTCTACATGAGTAAATTTTTTGCGAGTAAATAGTTTTTTCAATCCAATAGGTACAAGGTATAAAGCATCATCATTTAGCTGGCGAATCGTTGAAAAGTCTAAATGGTCATAATGACCGTGCGAAATGAGGACAATATCAATTTTAGGTAGTTCTTGTATAGAAAGACCAGGTTCAGTAAGCCTTGGAACTAATTTTAATTTAGTAGCCCATACTGGATCTGTTAATATATTAAGCCCATTCGTTTGGATAAGGAATGTGGAATGACCAATCCAAGTTACAGTCGTCTTTTCAAAGTTGTTTTGTAGGAATTTACTTTGTTTGACAGGTGATTGTTCTACTAAAAAAGAAAAATCCTTTTTATTTTGTTTTCGTTCTTTTCGCCAACGTAAAAAGGAACGAATTGATTTTTTTGTGCTCACATTATCCATGTTTTCATAACGTTTTGTCATGAACATCACCTCATTTAAAATCGTTGTAATTGTATTGTACCGAAATATTGTTAAGGAATACAGTGTATAACATGGATGAATGTTTAAGGAATTGTTAAAAAATAGGGGGATGAGTTTACAAAAGTAACAATAAAATTAGTTTTGTAACTTCTGTTTAGAGAAATAATAGTAAAAAAATATATTTTGTCTAGTAATTCGCTTGAAATAAAGAAGTAACATACGTAAATTCGTACGATTTCGTGAACAAATGTAGTAAACAATTTTCTCGTAGTGTTAACTTTTGTTATGATAAACATAACCTATTTAAATTTAGGATAGAGAAAAGAGGTTTATAAATGAAGCGTTATCAAAAAATAATTGGTCTTATGGTTGTATTTTGTCTCTTTGTACTTGCTGGATGTAGTGGATCAGGTTCAAAGCTTCGTAAACCATTGAATTGGGATTTAGAAACTTTCCAATTTACAAATCAAGATGGAAAGCCATTTGGTACAAAAGATTTAAAAGGGAAAGTTTGGGTTGCAGATTTTATGTTCACAAACTGCCAAACAGTTTGTCCACCAATGACTGCTAATATGGCAAAACTGCAAAAGATGGCAAAAGAAGAGAAATTAGACGTTCAGTTTGTTTCGTTTAGTGTAGATCCAGACCTTGATAAGCCGGAGAATTTGAAGGCTTTCATTCAAAAGTTTACAGAGGATACTAGTAACTGGAATTTATTAACAGGTTATTCGTTAGAGGATATTACAAAGTTTTCAAAAGATAATTTCCAATCACTTGTAGATAAACCTGAAAACGGTCAAGTTATACATGGTACATCATTTTATTTAATTGATCAAAACGGAAAGGTAATGAAAAAGTATAGTGGTATTAGTAATACGCCGTATGAAGACATTATACGTGATATGAAGCGATTAGCGGATTAAAAAGAAGGGTGCAGATGAAAGCACCCTTCTTTTTTTACATTAGTCTATGGATAAAATATCATGCTGTTGTGGAAGTTTTGGTGCTCGAATTTCTAACACGCCATTTTGATATGAAGCTTTCGCTTCTTTTTTATTAATTGAGTACGGTAATTTAATTAATCTGGATGCTTCTGAAATGGAACGTTCTCGGCGATAATAGTTATGAGATGTTTCTTCTTCAGCCTCTTCAAGTATCTCTTCTTTTACAGAGACTTTTAAGTATTCACTTTGTATTTCAATTTGAATTTGTTCTTTTTGTATACCCGGTAGTTCAGCTGTAACAACGAGTTCTTCACCAACTTCATATAAATCTACAGGGAATGTTAATAAACGATTTCCTTTTTGGAAAAAATGATTTAAATCAGCAATTACATTGCGAAGTGGTGTTTGCTCGAAGAAATCATCAATTTGCTTTAAATAATTGCGAACCGGTGGGCGAGAAGAGTCTTTTTTTTCTTCACTCATGGTTATTCCCTCCTAGAAATCAATTTGCAATATCATATGACAAAAGCGGAGAAAGGTGATTGCCTAATTTTCATGTTTTCATAAAAAATTGTTAAAAATGTGAAATGGAGTGATTTTTTTATAGTTTTTGGTCGCCATATTCAGTTGATTATGCTAGTATAAATAGGGTTGATATAGTAGTATAGAGACAGAATGAAAACTGAAAGAGGGTAAGAAGTATGTGTGGTTTTGTAGGATGTTTATGTGAAAACCCTAGAGAGTTTTCAGAAACAGAAAAACATCAATTTGAAAATATGAACACGATGATTTTCCACCGCGGTCCAGATGACGAAGGATATTTTCGTGATGAACATGTACAATTTGGCTTCCGCCGTTTAAGTATCATTGACTTAGAGGCAGGACATCAGCCGCTAACTTATGAAAATGATCGATATGTAATTATTTTTAATGGTGAAATTTACAACTATGTAGAATTACGTGAAATGTTACTTGAAAAAGGTGCAACGTTTGCAACGCAATCTGATACAGAAGTTATCATTGCATTGTATGCACATATGAAAGAAAAATGTGTAGACTATCTTCGTGGTATGTTTGCATTTATGATTTGGGATCGTGAAGAGAAGAAACTTTTCGGTGCACGTGATCATTTCGGTATTAAACCTTTATACATTGCACAACAAGGTGATACTACATTCTTCGCATCTGAGAAGAAAAGTATTATGCATGTGATGGAAGATAAAGGCGTTAATCCAACGTCATTACAACATTACTTTACGTACCAATATGGTCCAGAGCCAGAAACATTAACAATTGATGTTAATAAAATTGAACCTGGTCATTATTTCGTAAAAGAAATCGGTAAAGAGATGGAAATCCATCGTTACTGGAAACCTTATTTCAATGCTTCAAGTGCAACGAAAGAGGAACATATCCAAGCAATTCGTGATGTGTTATATGATTCAGTAAAAGTGCATATGCGCAGTGATGTACCAGTAGGTTCATTCTTATCTGGTGGTATCGATTCATCTATCATCGCATCTATCGCAAGAGAAATGAATCCAAATCTTTTAACATTCTCTGTTGGTTTTGAGCAACGTGGTTTCAGTGAAGTTGATGTTGCAAAAGAAACTGCTGAGAAATTAGGCGTTAAAAATCATAACGTATTCATTTCAGCGAAAGAGTTTATGGATGAGTTCCCAAAAATCATTTGGCATATGGACGATCCTTTAGCAGATCCAGCAGCTGTACCATTGTACTTCGTTGCAAAAGAAGCACGTAAGCATGTAACAGTTGTTCTTTCAGGTGAAGGTGCAGATGAGCTATTTGGTGGTTATAACATTTACCGTGAGCCAAACTCACTGAAAATGTTCTCTTACATTCCTAGCCCAGGTAAGAGCGTTCTAAAAGCATTAAGTGGTGCTCTTAAAGAAGGCTTTAAAGGAAAGAGCTTCCTAGAGCGTGGTTGTACGCCAATTGAAGAGCGTTACTATGGAAACGCGAAAATCTTCCGTGAAGAAGAGAAAGCTGAATTAATGAAGTATTACAATGAAAGTGTTAACTATATGGATATCACGAAACCATTGTATAACGAGATTAAAGATTATGATGATGTAAGTAAAATGCAGTACATTGACATGTTCACATGGTTACGCGGTGACATTTTATTAAAAGCTGATAAAATGACAATGGCTAACTCATTAGAACTTCGTGTACCATTCTTAGATAAAGAAGTATTCGATGTTGCATCTAAAATTCCAACTGAATTTAAGATTGCTAACGGAACTACGAAAGCTATTTTACGTGAAGCGGCACGCGGAATCGTTCCAGATCACGTATTAGATCGTAAAAAACTTGGATTCCCAGTACCAATTCGTCACTGGTTAAAAGACGAAATGCATGATTGGGCTATCAATATTATAAACGAGAGTAAAACAGAGCATTTAATCGACAAACAGTATGTATTAAACTTACTGGAAGCACATTGTGCAGATAGAGGCGATTATAGCCGTAAAATTTGGACTGTACTTGCGTTTATGGTATGGCATCAAATTTATGTTGAGCATAAATACGATACGAATAAGTTCCACGAAGAAACGAAACGTGCGTATAGCTTAGTTTAATTAGAAAAACCTTAAGATCGCATATGGTCTTAAGGTTTTTTTCATAAATAGGACGTATTATTGATACAATAATAGTAAAAGGATGGACAACATATGATTACGTTTGAAAAAGTAACTGTAGAAAATGAAAACGTTGTTAAAGAAATGTTTCGCTCACATAGTTTAACTGAGAATCAAGTACAGTATTGTGTGAAAGTTGATGATACATATATTGGTGTAATAGACTATAGTGTACAAGGGGAGAGTGCGATTTTATCTCAGTTAATTATTCACTTTGATTATCAAAGTTACGGTTATGGGACAAATACGTATTTTACATTTGAAACGATGATGAAAGAAAGAAATGTGAAAGAAATAAAGGTATTACAAACGGAATTAACAGAACAAGCGAAATCTTTCATAGAGAGCTTTGGGTTTAATGTGGAAGACGGAATATATGTGAAGAAAATATAACGATGAGTAGTTATGCGGGATAAATATAAGGCAGGTGGATGTATGACGATGACTTCTGGTCTTGTATTAATTGGAGGGTGTTTTTTAGTAGCAGAGCTAATCCATATGTTTATTCGGAAAAGAATGAATAAGAAGAGAAAACCGTATGAATTACAATATGCTCCAGTGTTTTTCCTTTTGTTTAGTATGCTTATTACATTACAAAACATAACGAACTTTCCGCCGCTTTTAAATATTTTTTTAAAGTTCGGTTTGCTGTATAGTAGCACTGGGATAGCCCTTTTATTTCTTTTATTTTGCATACGTTATATTCACTATCAATCGTATATATTTATTTTAAATTGGTTAAAGCAAAATGATAGAAACCGCCTTACATAAGGTGGTTTTTTTATTTGTAATTGTAATGGCTTTGTATATAAAGCTCAAAATTTCATCAAAATTTATAAAAATGATTAGAGGATTTAACATATTATCTATTATTAGTATGTGGTACTGTATATTCTTAATCTATCACGTGAGTAGGTGTATAAATTTGAAATGCAAATCAACTAGTTTATTTTAAGTGCTGACAAATAGCAGAAGGAAATTTTTTAGGAGGTATCGTTTTTGTATGTTTAATATTGATATTTTATTTCTTGAATGGATGACCAGTATGGAGGGAAGTGTACTCACAACATTTTTAAAACTTGTATCTAGTATTGCAAATGAAACGCTGTATTTAGTTATTATTTCGATTTTATATTGGTGCGTTTCTAAAAGAAAAGCATTTCATATGATTGTTATGCTTTGTTTCTCTGGGTATGTAGGGATAGTGATAAAAGAATTTATGAAAATCCCGCGACCGTATACATACGATGGAGTTCAAGCTTTATATGAAAAATCAGCCGCAGGTTATTCTTTTCCAAGTACACACGTCCAGTTAGCTGCAACGTTTTGGGGCTCACTCATGATTTTATGTAAAAAGAGAATCATTTGGATCGTTGGTATTGTTTTTATTATATTGGTTGCTACCTCTCGTTTATATTTACGTGTACATTGGCTTAGTGATATAATGGGTGCCGTTTTAATTAGTGTCATCGTTGTTTATTTATATACGAAAGTAACAGTGGGTGTAAGTGATAAGAGATTCACATTGTTACAACAAATTGTATTGGCTGTTTCACTTATTATGTATTTTATGACAGAGCAAATAGATAATTTAAAATTACTTGGAGTTTTGACAGGTTCTACGATTGGAATCATGTTAGAGAATCATTTTATTAAAATGAATGAAAATAATAATTTTAAAATACAAGTAGTAAAAACAGTATTAGGTCTTAGTTTCATGTTCATGATACAGCTCATACTAAAAAAAGTAATACCCGATATGTATTATTTACGTTATGTATTGACTGGAATTACAATTACTTTCTTATGTCCGTTTATTTTTCATATGTTACGGTTAAAAAATATGGATAACAAATAAGTAATAGTTTGAATAAAAATGAGGTCTAAATTATATATATTGAAAAAGTTTTCTGATATATGTATTGACAATGTATGAGATATACATTAGTCTTGTAAATGTAATTGAAAACCATTTTCAACTAGGAGGATTTATGACACGCACTAAAAATATTCTTATGCTTTGCGTTATGTTACTAATGGTCATAATCGCAGGGTGCGGTAAAGAAGAAGAGAAGAAAGATAAAGGTACATCAGCTAAAGCAAAAGATTCATATACGATAAAACATGCAATGGGCGAAACGACAGTAAATGGTACGCCAAAAAGAGTTGTTGTTTTAACAAATGAGGGTGCTGAGGCGCTTTTAACTGTTGGAGTAACGCCAGTTGGAACGACAAAACCAAGAGCTGGTGATGAATGGTATCCTCATTTAGCGAAAGAGTTAAAAGATACGAAAGTAGTAGGGACTGAGCGTGACATTAATTTAGAGGCAGTAATGAAGCTTCAGCCGGATTTAATTATCGGAAACAAAATGCGTCACGAAAAAATATACGAGCAGCTAAAAGAAATCGCGCCAACTGTATATGCCGAAACATTGCGCGGTGATTGGAAAGAAAATTTTACCCTTTATACAAAAGCTGTAAATAAAGAAAAAGAAGGGCAAAATGCTCTTAATGATTATAAAAAGCGTATTACATCAATAAAAGAACAATTAGGAGATAAAATTAACTCTAAAGTTTCCATTATTCGCTTCGTCCCAGGTGATGTTCGTATTTATCAAAAAAATTCATTCTCAGGCGTTGTATTAAATGATATTGGGTTTAAACGACCACCACTACAAGATAAAGATGAATTTGCGATAAAAGGAATTACAAAAGAGCAAATTCCAAATATGGACGGGGACTATTTATTCTATTTCACATCTGATAAAGATGGGGATAAGAGTAATGAAGGAAACACGTTAGCAAAAGAATGGACAGAAGATCCGCTCTTTAAACAGTTACAAGCTTCTAAAGATAACAAAGTATTCCAAGTAGATGAAGTGATTTGGAATACAGCAGGTGGTATTGTAGCTGCAAACCTTATGTTAGATGATATTGAAAAATATTTTCTGAAGTAGAGGAATGGCCCGGTACATCACTTTAAATGGGTGATGTACTTTTTTATTTGTAAAAATACAGAAAATTCCTTCTTTTGGTCATGGATAAGTTGTACAATTAAACCAATCATGGAATAAAGGAGTGGGAATAAATGAAGGCTACTCATAAAGATTGGATTTTATTTAACGGAAGAATTGTAAATACGAAGGAAGAACAGCCGATGATTCCATTAGAGGAGAGAGGCTTTCAATTTGGTGATGGTATATATGAGGTATTCAGATTATATAATGGGAAGCCACATTTATTAGATTTACATTTGGAACGATTCTTTAATTCTATGGAAGAAATAAAACTAATCCCACCATTTACTAAGGCAGAGTTAGTGGAAGAGTTACATGAAATGATTGAAAAAAATCAATTTCAAGAAGATGGGAATGTATATTTGCAAATATCAAGAGGTGCTCAAGCACGTAATCATGTTTATGAGTCAAATATGCAACCAACTTATTTTGCAAATATTGTTTCGTTTCCAAGGCCGATTGCTGCTATGGAACGAGGAATAAAAGTTACTGTAGAAGAGGATATACGCTGGAAGTTTTGCCATATAAAATCTTTAAATTTGCTACCTAATATTATGATTAAAAATAAAATAAGCGAACAAGGATACCAAGAAGCGATATTAGTACGTGATGGAATTGTAACGGAAGGCTGTCATTCAAATTTCTTTATGGTGAAAAATAATAAATTGATTACACATCCGGCTGACAATTTCATTCTACATGGTATTACACGTCATTACGTTATTACATTAGCGAAAGAGTTACATATTGAAGTAGAAGAACGAGAGTTTTCACTACAAGAAGTATATGAGGCTGATGAGTGCTTCTTCACGGCGACACCACTTGAAATATTCCCAGTCGTTCAAATTGGTGATGAACAGTTTGGGACCGGCGAAAGAGGAACAATTACAAAAAAACTCCAAGTTGCATATGAAGAAAGTATTAGTTTGTTTAAAGTTATGAACTAATATTGAAGAAAAAAGCTGGTATTCCTCCAGCTTTTTTTCATGATATAATTCAAACATAGGACAAGATTTGAAAACGCTGTAAAAAGGGGATTTAATGTATGAATTATGAAGATTTTAAAGAAGTAATTCACGGTAGACGAAGTGTTAGGAAGTTCACAGAACAAGAAGTATCCATTGGTGACATAAAAGAAATTATTGATTGTGCTCGTTATGCACCGAGTGATACGAACTCACAAACTTGGGAGTTCTTGGTCATTATGAACCGAGATAAAATTAAAGAAATTGAGCAAATGACTTGGGGTGCATTACATAAACTTGCGGCAAAAGCGGCAGAAAACGGAGAAGAGAAAGCAGGGAAATTACTTACTCGTTCTTTCGGACCATATGCAACAGCTTTCTCAGAGGCGCCAGTATTAATCGTATGTTTGGCAACACCATATGAATCAAAATTTCGCGAAAAGATATTTGATCCAATTGCTTTTGTTCCAGATTCGGTTTGGGAAGAAGAAGGAATTAAGAGTAGCTGTTTAGCGGCACAAAACTTAATGTTGGCTGCACATGCGAAAGGGCTTGGTACTTGTCCAATGACAGGACCGGTATTGTTAGCTCAAGATGAACTACGACAATATTTACAAATTGAGCCTGAAAAACAAATAAATATGGTTATTTCACTCGGTTTTCCGAAAGATAAGCCGAAGAAACTTCCGAGAAAAGAAGTAGATGAGATTACAACATTTGTTTTTTAAAGCTTAAAATAAAAAGACATTGAATGAACAATGTCTTTTTATTTTTGACAGGTATGTAATTAATTTGTTGGGCTAAAATGATAGATAAGAGGGAATTACTATTTATTTCATAAAAAAAATTAATGTTCTATTAAGGAAAGTATGATACATTAATCGTGAGCAATATTCTATTTGTTCATGAAAGTGTTGAAAATAGTCTTAAAATTAAAAAGTTATTTTTGTATAATAAATTATAATGAAATGACAGGGGGGATGAATTTTGAAAAAATTCATAATCACTGGATTGTCTGTATTGTTATTAGCCGGTTGCGGTGCTCCACAAGAAAAAGAGGATGCGCAATCAAAGCAGGAAGAACGAGTTGTAAATGCAAGTAATGAGAATATAGTTGTATTCCCTGAAGGTGCAGTACCAGTCGGAGAAGGAAAAGTAAAAGTCATTACACCAGATGGCACTTCTGAAAATGGCAATATACCAGCTGTATTCATCAAAAAGGATACTTTAATTCAACATGTTGAATTAGAGCTTTCTAATTTTCAAAATGATAAAGAAACATTTATATTTGTAGATCAAGTGTATGCAGATAAACATCAAGTAACTAGTACAACACAGACAACAGTACAATTAAAAGAAAAGACGCTTGAGACTGGTAGTCATACGATTACTGCAGTTCAGTATGAAAACAATGACCCAAAAGGAAAGGTTATTAGTTTAAATCAAGCAATATTTGAAACAAAGCCTGCGTCATAAGAAGAATAAAAAGTACATTACTCAAAAAGTAGTGTGCTTTTTTGTTTATACTAGAGGATGTAATTGTGAATAACTTGTTTCGTTTTTTAATACGATTAAGTAGGAAGAAATCACTTGTTTCTACTATGCCAGAGAAAGAGGTTGAAGATGTGAATCGGTGTATTCGTATCGTCTTGATTATTTTAACGATGTCAGTCATTTCATTTACGATTCAAGAGGTGGCTCAAATTCACGACTTGTTAATAGGAGCTATTTGTTTTACCATTGTTTATCTATTATATGATAAACTCGGATTAAGGTAAGTTTTACATGAAAAATGTAGGTATTTCATTTGAAATGTCGAATAGTACATACGATGTCGTAATAACAAATTTTCTATTGTTTACTGTGAAACAGGAGAAGGGGAGATAGTGGTTATGAAACGAGCTCTAATTAATATTGATTATACATATGATTTTGTAGCTGAAAAAGGTGCTTTAACATGCGGGAAACCAGGGCAAGAAATTGAGAAGGAAATTGTCCATATAACGAAAGAATATATTGAAAATGGAGATTACGTTGTCTTTGCGATCGATAAGCATGAAGAAAACGATGTATATCATCCAGAATCAAAATTATTCCCACCTCATAACATAGCTGGTACAAATGGAAGAGATTTGTTTGGTGAATTACAGGATGTGTACGAAGCATATAAAAATGCAGAGAATGTATATTACATGGATAAAACGCGATATAGTGCATTTGCAGGAACAGATTTAGAGATGAAGTTACGAGAAAGAGGAATAGAAGAAGTACATCTTGTAGGGGTTTGTACTGATATTTGTGTTCTTCACACAGCCGTAGACGCTTATAATAAAGGATTTAAAATTGTAGTTTTTGAAAAGGCGGTTGCATCTTTTAATGCGCAAGGACATGAATTTGCACTTGGACATTTTAAGTCATGCTTACATGCAGAAGTGAAGTGAAAAAAGAGGCCTTTACAAAGGTCTCTTTTTTACGTTTAAATTGAGACGATATTTTGCTCAATTAGTTTTTTTATGAACGGACTCATTTTTTCTGGTAGCCCATTTAAATCAAAAAATTGTACATGTAATGATTCAAATCCATCCGCTTTTAATGTACCACCTGTAATGTCTTTGCAAAGATATGCGATTGTGATAGGGTAAAATTCATCTCCATTCGGTAATTTCACAAAAAATTCTTTTCCGGAAAATACGCTTATTAATTGTAAGGTTCCTATTTCAATCCCTGTTTCTTCAAGCACTTCTCGTCTTCCGGCTTCTTCTGTCGACTCACCAAGTTCAACGAATCCACCAGGGACAGCCCAAATACCACTTCGTCTTTGTTGTAGTAATATATGTCCCTGTTCATTGAAAACAGCTACAGCAACTCCTGCGAGATTGAGTGGTCTTGATCCGACAACTTCTCTAAGTTCTTCAGTATATCCTATTTTTTGTAACCTCCGTAAGAAAAAATAAGAGCAAATAAACTATTCGTTCTTATGTGAATATATTCCTCTTTATAAGGGGGAGAGATGTCATACAACTTATTTGTTTTATTTGGTAAAATATACATCAAAAAAGGTCAAATAAAATATTTGACCTTTTTTGACCAATTGTTATAATAAAGACAGAAAGAGATAATCTTTCATTCATAAATAATAAGGAGGAAAAAATATGCGTAATTTATTTCCAGAGATAACAAAACGTCAAAATGGTATTTTTGATTTTGGGCCTTCTTTATTAGAAGGGATGGCAGATACTTTTTTTAAACCGATGAACATGGATACTTTTAAAGTAGATGTTCATGAGAAATCTGATAAATATACTGTGAAAGCAGATTTACCAGGTTTTCAAAAAGAAAACATTCAAGTTGATTTTAAACAAGATGTATTAACGATTCAAGCGACTAATCATAATGAAGTAGAAGAAAAAAATGAGAATGGCGTATATATTCGTAAAGAACGTTCTATAGGTTCTGTAACTCGACGCTTTAGTTTTAAACAAGTTGATGAAGAAAATGTTAGAGCAAATTATAAAGATGGCGTACTGACAATTGAATTGCCAAAATTGAGAGAAGAAAAAAGCAGTAAGACAACAATTAATATCGAATAAAAGAGCTGATAAATTCAGCTCTTTTTTACGTAGTTAATAAATTGTAATGAGTAGAATAAAGTGTAATGTTGAAAAAATTTCACTATTAGCTCCCCTTAGGTTATTAAAAAGGGTATATTTAAAGGAAAGGAAAAGAACATCTACATATTGTTTAAAGTAAATTAGTAATAAAGTCAAAATACATAGTAAGAGTAGTGGCATTTTAGATTAGGATAATAGAATTTCCTAGAACAAGCTGAGACGATTATGAATTTTTTAATTAGTAAGGAAGTGGTAAGATGAGTTTATTAACGTATACGGAAGAATTTTTTAATTATGTAAGGGAGTTTTTACTTTTAAGATTTATACTATTTGCTTTAGTTTTAATCATTATCTCTTTTGTAATCAACCGCATTATTGATTGGTTTTTTAGGAAATCAAGCTTTTTTGATGAAGAGGTAGAGCAAACGATTCAAAGTGTGATTCGATCTATTTTTAGATATATCATTATCATCAGTCTAATCATTTATTTAATTAGCCAATTTGTAGATATAAAAAGTATCATTGCAGGTGCAGGGATAGCGGGAGTTGTTATCGGTTTCGCTGCACAACAGATGTTAAAAGATGTTATATTAGGCTTTGCACGATTAGCGGACAAAGAGTTTCGTGTTGGCGATTTTGTTACTTTTAACGGAACAAACTCAGGAACAATTGAGGAAATTAGTATTCGTTTTATGCAAATTCGTGAATGGTCAGGAAAACTTCTTACGATACCACACGGAGAGATTAGAACGATACAAAATTTTAATAAAGGATGGATGCGCGTAATTGAACGGATTACGGTAAGTTATCAGGAAGATCCTACGAGAGTTAAGAAATTGTTAGAAGAAGTTTGTGTGGACTGCAATGAAAAATTCGCTCCAAACCTTTATAAAGTAGAAGATGAAGCTGTGGAACCGTTTAAATACGTTGGTGTTACAGATTTAAATCCGAATCTTAAATATGTTGGATATGAATTTTGTATTACTGGTTTAATAAACCCGGAAGACTATTTTGAAATTTCTAGACAAGTAAGATTTGAATTAATGTCTATGTTCCATAAGAATCAAGTGCAAATGCCATCAGCAAATATGTTCGTTACTACTGAAGGTATACAGCATGCCCATGGTGTACAGTCTTTATCGGACAGCTAAAGTAGAATAGTATGGTAACGAAAATTCTGCTTCCAACATTGGATGGAAAAACAATAGTAAAATGATTGGTTTAAAGAAAGAGCTGAAGGAATTCAGTTCTTTTTTATTTGTAGAATTTAGAAATTTCTTAATGTTATAATGATAGATGGTGATGAAAATGAACTTTGAAGAAAAAGAGATGCATCGTTTAGAAGCATTAAAAGCAATTGCAGAATTATTAAATGAAGCAACAGACTTACAAGACATGTTAGAAAAAGTGTTACATACATTGTTACAAGTTATGAATTTACAAACAGGGTGGATCTTTTTTATTGATGAAAGTGGAAAGCACCGTATGCTTGTAGATGAAAACTTACCACCAGCTCTTACGTGGCAAGAGAAGAAGCCAATGTGTGAAGGAGACTGTTGGTGTGTAGAGCGTTTTGTGAATGGCAGATTGGAAAAAGCGACAAATATTATTGAATGTAAGCGAATAGAGGATGCTATTGAATGTAATTGGGGAGAGACCGAAGATGTAACGCATCATGCGACAATTCCCCTTAGGTCTGGATCAGAGAAATTTGGTCTATTAAATGTGGCCTCGCCTCAAAAAACACATTTTTCAGAGGAAGAATTAGCATTATTAGAATCGATTGCATTTCAAATAGGAACGACAATACAACGTATTCAGTTAGTAGAGAAAGAACGTAAATATGTAGTGGTAGCTGAAAGAAATCGATTAGCTCGTGATTTACATGATTCAGTAAAACAATTGTTATTTTCTATTATGCTAACAGCAAAAGGTACTCTAAATATGACGCAAGATAGAGACTTGCAAGAGATGTTGAGTTATATCGGAGAACTATCACAGGAAGCATTACAAGAAATGACACTTTTAATTTGGCAATTAAGACCAGAAGGATTAGAGAAAGGTTTAGCAGAGGCGATTAAAAATTACGGAAAGTTGTTAGGGATTCACGTGGAAGTTCGAATTGATGGAATGGTTTCAATTGGAGATGAAATAGAAGAAGTTTTATGGCGTATTAGCCAGGAAGCTATACATAATTGTAAAAAACACGCTTCATGTGAAAAGGTAAATGTTCTTTTAAAAATAGAAAATAATCAGTTGTATTTTTACATAGAGGATAACGGAATAGGATTTATACAAGATCACGTAAGAGAGTCAGCGCTCGGTTTAAAAAGTATGAAGGAACGTATTCAGTTAATGAGGGGATCATTTCAAATAAAAACTGAGCTGAAAAAGGGTACGAAAATTGAAATTCAATTGCCAGTTTGAAGGGGAGAAGAAGCTTGAAGATAAAATTACTACTAGTTGAGGATCATCATATCGTTCGAAGAGGACTTGTATTCTTTTTGAAAACGAGAGAAGAATTTGAAATAGTTGGGGAAGCAGAAAATGGGGAAGAGGCATTAATATTCGTCCGAAAGGAAAGACCAGATGTAGTATTAATGGATTTATCAATGCCGAAGATGGATGGTATTGAGGCAACAAAACGAATAAAACAATATGATGAAACAATAAAGATACTTATATTAAGCAGTTTTTCGGAGCAAGATTATGTTTTACCAGCACTGGAAGCTGGAGCAGATGGTTATCAATTAAAAGAAGTACAACCTGAGCAACTTGTAGCTTCAATTATCGCAGTACATGAAGGGAATGCGAATTTTCATCCGAAAGTAACACCAGCACTCTTGGGACGGTCAGCAGTCAAAAAAGAAAAAGAAAACCCTTTTTCCATGTTAACGAAAAGAGAGCAAGAAGTACTTCGTGAAATTGCGAAAGGGCGAAGCAATAAAGAAATTGCAGCAGAGCTTCATATTACAGAACAAACTGTAAAAACACACGTTTCAAATGTGTTAGCTAAATTGGAAGTAGATGATCGTACGCAAGCTGCATTATATGCGGTGAAACATGGAGGAAATAATAAATATGAATAATTATGTACCATGTTACGACAGAATACATAGGAGTATTTAAAATTTATCCCGCTATTTGCGGGTTGATAATCAGTGGGAGATGTACAATACTCTCACTGATTAAAGTTTCAATTTATAGTAGTGCCAAATAAAGGTTTTTCTTCTTTCGATAATTAGGTACAATAAAGCTACGATGGAAGGGGAAGATATGCTATGCCAGGAACAAGAAGTGGGATTGGAAAGATTCAGGCTTCGTTAAACGGTTTATCACCGAAATTGCGAAGTATTGCCGAACATATATTGAAACATCCACAAGATGTTGTACATAAATCTATTACAGAATTAGCTGAAGTTACGAATAGTTCTGAAGCTACGATATTCCGCTTATGTAAGCACCTTGGATTTCAAGGGTTTCAAGATTTAAAGATTACATTAGCTCGTGAAATTGTACATACTCCTATGCAAAATATTCATGAAGAAGTATCGGCGGAAGATAGTATGGTAACTGTTGCTAAAAAAGTTTTTCATTCGCATATTACAGGACTGCAAGATACATTGCATTTGCTAAACGATACAGCGCTAGAGAAAGCCGTAAAAGTATTGCAAGATACAAGCCGTATTGAGTTTTATGGAAATGGTGGTTCTGGTATTATTGCGATGGATGCATATCATAAATTTATGAGAACGGGTATTTCTTGTATTGCTCATACAGATTCACATTTTCAAATTATGGGTGCGGGTTTACTTACGAAAGAAGCTGTGGTTATTGCAATTTCTCATTCTGGTAGCAATAAAGGGTTACTAGAAGCGTTAGAAGTAGCGAAAGCAAGGGGAGCTCACATTATTGCAATTACGAGCTATCAGAAATCCGCATTAAGTCAACTTGCTGATATTACATTATATACTTCAACACGTGAGACGGAATTCCGCACAGAAGCCAGTTCATCAAGATTAGCACAGTTAAGTTTATTAGATACTTTATACGTTGGGTTATCGTTACAGCGTCAAGAAGAAACGTTGCAAAATTTACAAAGTATACGTGAAACAATTTCGATGAAACGAATATAAAAAGTCCTTCAGATGAAGGGCTTTTTATATCGGTCAGTAGTCTTTTATTAAAATTTAATGATTATAGTTTCCTGTTTTAAAAAATCTGTATTAATGGAGTCTTATATTCTCGCGTAGAGTTCTAATAAACTATATATAGATGCAATTTCAGTTTTTCCTTCAAATAAATATTTGGTTAATAATTCAAATATTGTTCAACATTTAACAATAAGCTTTTAAAATTACATGTTATGATGAACGTGTAATGATGATTGAACATTTAAATTTGGTGCAATAATTGGCCGAAACAGTGCAGGTAGAAGTTGTGAGATGAACTCATTAAAATTCTAAAACACTAAAGGGGAGATCACATATGAAAGCAGTAGTAGTAAATAAAAATAGTAAAGCAAACATTGAAGTTATTGAAAAGGAATTACGTCCGTTACACTCAGGTGAAGCGCTAGTAGATGTAGAGTATTGTGGAGTTTGTCATACTGATTTACACGTTGCAAATCATGATTTCGGAAACACAGATGGCCGCATTCTTGGTCATGAGGGTGTAGGTATTGTTGCGAAACTTGCTGATGATGTTACTTCACTAAAGATAGGTGACCGTGTAAGTATTGCATGGATGTTCCAATCTTGTGGACGTTGTGAATATTGCGTAACTGGTAGAGAAACATTTTGCCGTGAAGTTAAAAATGCTGGCTATTCAGTAGATGGTGGTATGGCTGAACAATGTATTGTTACAGCAGATTATGCGGTGAAAGTACCAGAAGGGTTAGATCCTGCTCAAGCATCATCAATCACATGTGCGGGCGTAACTACATATAAAGCGATAAAAGTATCACATATTAAACCTGGTCAACCTATCGTCATCTATGGTTGTGGTGGATTAGGTAACCTAGCTATCCAATATGCTAAAAACGTATTTGGTGCAAAGGTAATTGCAGTAGATATTAATGATGATAAATTAGCCTTAGCAAAAGAGGTTGGTGCTGATATGACTATCAATCCAATTTCTCAAGGTCCTGCTGATAAGATTGTTCAAGATGAGTTTGGAGGTGCTTATGCTGCTGTGGTAACAGCCGTTTCTAAAGTAGCATTCAACTCAGCAGTTGATGCAGTACGTGCTTGTGGTAAAGTCGTTGCAGTAGGTTTACCAGTAGAAACTATGGATTTAAACATTCCGCGACTTGTACTAGATGGAATTGAAGTCGTTGGTTCTTTAGTTGGTACTCGTAAAGACTTAGAAGAGGCATTCATGTTCGGTGCAGAAGGCAAGGTAGTGCCGGTTGTTCAAACATGTTCTCTAGATAAAGTACAAAATGTATTCGAAGAAATGGAACAAGGTAGAATTCAAGGGCGTATGGTAATCGATTTTAAACAGCATAATTGTGATTGTAAATAATCCACTTTAAATATAAAAAGCATGAGTCTAGCTAAAGATATGTAATAAAGTTAGACGGCAGAAAAAAACTGATCCCTGCATTCAACAGGGATCAGTTTTTTTATCAATGCCGATTCATGGGAGATGATTAAAGGTTCACTTTATCTGCAAACGAAAAAGAATCTTTACTATTAACAAATTTCTTATGATCTGGAACGGTTTGAATTGCAACAACTTGCGAATCTCTTGCTTTTAGTGCATCTTGTATCCCGATTGTCATAAGTTTAATAAATAGAATCGTAATAAAGAATGAAATGAGAGTATACAAAATAATCCACCATGATAGATTCATTTCATAACGATTTAATCCAATAAGGCCAGCCCAATCATTAGAAAGAGAAACAGGCTTGAGTACTCCATCATAGAGTTCTCGCATTTGGATCCCGCCAATTACAATATCAAGCAACGCTAAATGGATAACGAGTATGAGTGTTTGGACGATATGTTCCATAAATAACACAAATAAGCGGTCAAGTAATAAGACCCGTAAGTGTTTTTTGATAATATGAAAACGGCTAGCGCCCAGTAATTGTGAACTTAAAATGTAATCTTGTTTCATAAATTCATCAACCTCTGAAGATATGTATAAAGAAAGTGTAGGCAGAGCGACGAAAATAAGTACGAGCACTTGATAAAACGCAAATGAAATGTTTGGATCTAATCTATCAGCATTTGATACGATTACAATATTAACAGGTGTGATGAGTATAAATGCGATAAATAAAGTAGGAATATAGTAAAAAACTTCTGAGCATGCCTGGAAAAATCTCTTGAATTTTGGCGCATATAAACTTAAGAGGATTCCTATACATGTTCCGAATAATATGCGAAAGAAGCTAATTACCACTGCTAATAAAATGGTGAATTTTGCTCCTTCTATAATTTGTAAGAAAACAGACTCTCCAAAACGATCCGATCCAAAAGGCGGTATTAATGATGGTGGAAAGGGAGCCTTTCCAAGCAATTCGTTATTGTCATTGTAAAGTAATTGGGGAGCTTTTGGGATGGTATCTTTAAAGAACCAACTATAAATAAAACTAGCTGAAACAAGTATGAATAAATAAGTAAAGCCGATTAAAAAGCGTTTTGATTTCCAAATAGATTTCATAAAGCTGCTCCTTTCATTTGCTTTTGCCATCTATTCATTATGAAAGAGATTATTTGAAAAATGGCGTAAAACGGTAAAATAATCATGATAAGTATGATAAATGCAGCTGGAGGTGAAATAAACGCCTTTTTAAATAAAAATTGAATAATGCCTTGCATATTAAAAACGAATTCTAAAATGAATAAGTTAGACAGTAAGAAAACAAAAATCGTTTTTAAATGGTGGAAGAAGTGGATAGATATATTTTTGAATAAATGAATACAAAGTATATAACTTGATGAAAGGCCTTTGCCATATGCAACCTCTACGTAATGTTTTCCATGTTCTTCTTTTATGTATAACACCATCATTCGAAACATTTGTAATGTAGGTAAAACAGATAAAGATAAAATAGGGAGTAAATAAGCTCGATTTTCATTATAGGAAATAATGGTGAATGGAGCTTCTCCGAATTTCTGAAGTACCCATATGAAAAATATTTGCAAACAAATCATCATCATCATATCAGGGACAGCTTCTAATATGAACACAATTCGGTCTATCCATTTTTTTATATAATCTTTTGCTAAAAAATAAAAAAATGCCATGCTAGATGATAAAAAGAGCGCAAGCAAAAAGGCTAAAAATAATATAGTAAATGAATATAGATAAGGTTCTAAAACAGTTGGAAATAATGGTGTTGTTTTTAAATGACCATACTTTGGGTCTGATCCTATAACCAACAATGATTCAGGGGAGAAAACTTGTTTTAACATAGTAACAATCTGGTCAAAAAAATAAATTGGTTGAAAGGTAAATCCTTGTTGAGTGATAAATAAATAAGGTAAATTTAATAATAGTAAAAGTGATAAAAGAATGGATGAAAGCTTAATTGTGAATTGAGATATTTTATGTAACATTAAATCCCTCCGACATCTTTTTACAACATTATACAATAAAGTCCATAATATTTTTTATTTTCCTGAAAAATATAAATAATATTAGATTTTATATTATTTATATTTTTATAAGTTAATAAAGTGATAGCGGGATACGCGCTCTATGTTTATTAAGATAAAAGGACAAGTGAACCGAAAACAATTTAAAGAGCAAAAGGTACAGAATTCCTATTTGGAAGGTAGTTGTTTTTTTAGCTTGATGTTAAATGCTCCATAAAAATGAATATCGCTTTCCAACTTCTTCTTCATCCAAATGAGTAGAACGTATGGAAGGACTATACATGTGTTGTTAAGGAAAGAAAAAGAGTGTGTTGCGTAACGAATAAAATGTAACTCAACCAAACTGAAAATTTAAATTTAGTATGTGAGTGAAATGGAATGAGGGGATTTATTTTTTTAATATGAAAAAAATTTTCTTTTTAAAGCTTGATTAAAGAAAAAATATTTTATATACTAATTCATGTAAACGGTTTACTAAATCGTATTTTGCTAGAAATGAAGGGAAGATTCGCATGGAAACAAGGGGGAGAGTAATCGGGATTGATATCGGTACCACAAGTACAAAAACGGTTGTGTTCACAGAAAAAGGAAAAGTCGTTGCATCACATGCAGTTGATTATCCAATTATTCAACCGAACGTCGGATGGGCTGAGCAAGATCCTGATGTAATATGTGCCGCTGTATATAAAACTGTAAGCGTTGCCATCGAAAAAAGTAACGTGTTACCAGAAGATATCTCTTCAATTGGTATTAGTACTGCAATGCACGCATTAATTGCAGTAAATGAAAACGGTGCGCCGTTAACGCGCTCTATTATTTGGGCAGATAATCGAAGTACAAAACAGTCAGAAAAATTATTACAACATATGAATGGTCATGAAATTTATAGACGAACGGGTACACCAATTCATCCGATGTCGCCGCTTTCTAAATTATTATGGATGAAAGAGGAAGAGCCAGAATTATATGCGAGCGCATATAAATTTATTTCCATTAAAGAGTATGTTATGTATCAATTGTTTTCACGTTACGTAGTGGATTATTCGATAGCATCAGCTACTGGGTTATTTAATTTAGAAACATTAAACTGGGATGAAGATGTTTTAACGATGTTACATATGTCACCAGAACAATTATCAACACCTGTGCCAACTACATATATTTTATCGAGTATGAAACCGGAATTAGCACAAAAGATGGGTATTCGTGAAGATACTCCAGTTGTTATTGGTGCAAGTGATGGTGTTCTTGCGAATGTAGGCGTTGGGGCAATATCTCCTGGTTCAGCTGCAATTACGATTGGAACAAGTGGTGCGGTTCGAACAATTTCATCAAGTGTTAATACAGATGAAAAAGGAAGAACGTTTTGTTATGCATTAACAGACGAGCACTGGGTGATAGGTGGACCGACGAATAACGGCGGAATATTACTTAGATGGTTACGTGATGAATTTGGTAGCCCAGAACAAGAAGTTGCAAGGAAGCTTGGCATTGATCCATATGATTTATTAATTAAATATGCGGAAAGTGTACCAGCTGGAGCAGGTGGATTGCTATTTTTACCGTTTCTATCTGGAGAGCGTGCACCGTACTGGAATGCAAATGCTCGGGGCACATTCTTTGGAATAAATCTTCAGCATAAACGAGAACATTTTATACGTGCAGTCATGGAAGGGGTTTGTATGAGCGTCTATTCTGTAGCACTTGCAATTAGAGATTGTACAGGGCCACTTACTGAAATACGCGTTTCAGGAGGATTTGCGAAATCTGCATTTTGGAGACAAATGTTATCCGATATGATGGGGAAAGAATTGCTTGTTCCTGAAAGTCATGAAGCATCTGCACTTGGGGCAGCGGCAGTTGCTTTATATGCTGTAGGAAAAATTGATTCTCTTGAAGAGGTTAAGGATTGGATTGATATTGTTCATCACCATGTACCGAATAAAGAAAATACGGCTATATATTTAGAAATGTTTTATATGTATGAACGACTTTACAATCGCTTGAAAGAAGAATTTGATTGTATAGCTGCTTTCCAACGTAAACAATAGGGGGATGGGGAGAAATGGTAGTTGGAATCGTACTAGCGGCAGTTGTCATACTACTTTTACTTATTACGGTAGTAAAATGGCATCCGTTTGTCGCGTTAATTTTAACAGCAATTGGTGTAGGGCTAGCAATGGGAATGCCATTGATTGGAACTTCACCAAAAGATCCAGGAATTATCGATTCTATTAAACTAGGGCTTGGTAATACGTTAGGATTTTTAGCGATAGTTTTAGCATTAGGAACGATGCTTGGAAAAATGATGGCCGAATCTGGCGGTGCTGAACGAATTGCTAACACATTAATTGATCGTTTTGGGAAGAAACGTGTTCACTGGGCAATGATGTTCGTTGCATTTTTAGTAGGGATTCCGGTGTTTTTCCAAGTTGGATTTGTACTACTAATTCCATTAGTATTTACAATTGCGTTAGAAACAGGGGTATCACTTATTACAATCGGTATTCCACTAGTAGCAGGATTATCAGTTGTACATGGACTCGTTCCACCGCATCCAGCAGCGATGGCAGCGGTAGGTATTTTTAAAGCAGATGTAGGGAAGACAATTTTATATGCATTAATCGTCGGACTTCCAACTGCAATCATTTCAGGTCCGCTTTACGGGAAATGGATCGGTGCTCGTATACATAAAGAAGTACCTTTAGATATAGCGGAGCAATTTATTGAAAGAGATAAGAAGAAGGAACTTCCTAGTTTCGGAAATACATTGTTTACTATTTTACTTCCAGTATTTCTAATGCTAGGTGCATCGATTGCGGAAGTAGCGCTAAACAAAACAAGTCAACTTGCACAAGTATTGCACTTTATTGGAGATCCAATCGTCGCCTTATTAATTGCAACGATATATTCTTTCTTTAGTCTTGGTTATGCAAAAGGTTTCTCAAAAGATAAAGTATTACAATTTACAAATGATTGCTTAGGGCCGATTGCGAACATACTGTTAGTTATTGGTGCAGGCGGCGCATTTAATAAAGTATTATTAGATTCTGGAATTGGGACGACAATTGCAGAAATGGCGAAAGAATCTCATATTTCACCGATATTATTAGGTTGGGGAATTGCGGCACTTATCCGAATAGCGACGGGATCTGCTACAGTTTCTATGATGACAGCAGCTGGGATTGTAGCGCCAATTGCAGCAAGTACACCAGGTGTAAACGTTGAACTACTAGCACTCGCAACAGGCGCAGGGTCATTAATTTTATCACATGTAAATGATTCTGGATTTTGGATGATTAAAGAGTATTTCGGAATGACTGTGAAAGAAACATTATTAACATGGACGGCAATGGAAACAATATTATCTGTTGTAGCACTTGGACTAATTTCGTTATTAAATATATTTGTATAGAATGGGAGATTGATTAATATGAAACTAGGTTTAATTGGATTAGGAAAAATGGGATTCCCATTAGCAGAACATTTATATGAAGACAAGCATGAAGTAGTTGTATATGACGTAAATAAAGAACTTGTTGAAAAAGCAGGGGCTTTAGGGATTACTGCTCGTCATACATTAAAAGAAATGATCGCTGAACTGGAAGCTCCTCGTACAATTTGGGTAATGGTACCTGCGGGAGAAGTTGTTGAATCGGTACTAAAAGATGTATATCCATTATTAGAAGAAGGCGATATCGTTATTGAAGGCGGAAATTCATTCTATAAAGATACGTTACGCCGTGCTGAAGAAGCGAAAAGCTTTGGTTTACATTACGTAGATATCGGTACATCAGGCGGTGTAGAAGGAGCAAGATACGGTGCTTGCTTAATGGTTGGTGGAGAAAAAGAAATTTACGATCAATTAGAACCTTTATTTAAAGATTTAGCAGTAGAGAATGGGTATTCTTATGCAGGCCGCGTCGGAAGTGGTCATTTCTTAAAAATGGTTCATAACGGCATTGAATACGGAATGATGCAAGCAATCGCTGAAGGATTTGAAGTGTTAGATAAAAGTGATTTTGATTTCAATTATGAAGATGTTGCAAAAGTTTGGGCAAATGGATCGGTTATCCGCGGTTGGTTAATGGACTTAACTGAAAAGGCATTTGCTGATGATCCAAAACTAGATGGCATTAAAGGTGTGATGAACTCTTCAGGAGAAGGGAAATGGACTGTGGAAACGGCACTTGAACTGCAAGCAGCAGCACCGGTAATCGCAATGTCATTATTTATGCGCTACCGTTCTCAAGAAGATGATACATTCCACGGAAAAGTAGTTTCAGCTCTTCGTAATCAGTTCGGTGGACATGAAGTTGTGAAAAAATAGGAAATGATTTTTGAAAGAAACTTGTGCAAAGGCGCAAGTTTCTTTTTTTTATAGTGTAAGAAATTTCTAATTTATAAATACCAATCAATCATTGTTTTTTTATCGCATATGATAGCTTCAATATGTATTGATTGAACAATGTGTTCTATATTTTCGTCTTTCGCTAATAAAAAAGTTGTAAAGGAATCAAACATACTCGTGAATGCATAATCCATGTTTTCATTAGTAATAATGAACTCACTACAGAAAAGATCCCAAATATTTAAAGGGGTTGTATCATTTATCTGTAATGATTCATTTGTATCAAAGATTGGTTCAGAGAAATATAGATTTTTTGCACCTTTCGAACCGAGAAGTTTTAGTAAATTCTGTAATAAAAATATAGATGTATAATCTTCCGTTGGATAATAAAGGTCTTGTCTAAAGTTTGAATGTAGCTTTTTAGCTAAGTCATCTCTTTTATATTCTTCTGAAAAGGCATTAATGGAAGTTAACATGGCTATTGCTAGTTCTGTGTATGAATTTAGTCCACTATAAGACATCATTTCCTTCCAAGAAACGAATTTCCCATTTTGAATGATTTCTGCAGCACTTGGATATATGTGCTCGTAAGCTTTTTTTCTTACTGAGTTTTCCCACCCTAAAGGCATTTGGACAAAAGGATGAAGTAATATAGCAGCAGACTTAAAGTTGCTTGGTAGTTGTTCTAAAATTGGTGATTTGTCATCTAGCCAAATGTAATCCAACAAAATATCCCCCCTCTTAAACTATGAAATGTACGACTTTCCATATTAAGTACTGTATGTTCATTTTGTACTGATTGTATCAAATATATAGTGAAGCATGAAAGATGTCCCAACATAAAAATAAGAATAAATAAAATGAAGTTTTCATAAATAGTAAAAGGATGATTATGTCATCAGTATAGCTATGAAATGGTGTTACATATGAAAAGAGCGTGTTAATAAAATATGAGGTGGTTAAATGAGAAATGAGCAAGTGAAGAATACAGGGGAAGAAAAAAAGTTATGTCTTTGTATGATTGTTAAAAACGAGTCTAGAATTATGGAAAGATGTTTAAATGCTACAAAATCAATTGTAGATTTTGTTTCTATTTGTGATACGGGATCAACTGATAGTACACCTGAAATTATTGAAAATTGGTGTAAAGAAAATGATATCCCTGGCACAGTACATCATGAACCATTTAAAAACTTTGGTTATAACAGAAGTTTAGCAGTTTCATTGGCGCAAAAAACATATCCAGAAGCAGATTATTTATTAATATTAGATGCAGATATGATATTAGAAGTTGATCCCGAGTTTGATAAGACTAGTTTAACGGAAGATCATTATCTTACATTGCAATATGATATTCATATTAAGTATTGGCTTACACGCCTTTTGAAAGCTTCTTTACCATGGAAATCTGTCGGTGTTACTCATGAGTATTGGGATATAGATCGTTCCAAAGTTGGTGCGAATTACAATACAAGAGTAGCTAGGTTAGAGACGCTTGTCGTTAACGATCCTGGAGATGGTGGTAGTAAAGCTGATAAATTTGAGAGAGATGAGAGGTTATTGTTACAAGGGTTGAGTGATCCAGAAACAACGCCAGATTTGCATATAAGATATTTATTTTATTTAGCCCAAACTTATTTTCATTTAAGGCAATTTGAAGATTCGATTAAATGGTATAAAAAACGGGTGGAAGCAGGAGGTTGGGTTGAAGAGGTGTTCTATTCGTTGTTGCGAATAGGATTTTGTTATGAACAATTAGCAAACAATGCAGCAAATAAACAATATGAAGTAACAGAAGCAGAGGAAAAAGAAACTGCTAAGGCGCAAGAAGAGCAATATACAGCATTAGCTATTCTTTATTTTCAAAAAGCGTGGGAATATAGACCAACTCGGGCTGAGCCATTATACCAACTTGCAAGAATGTATCGATTAAAATCTCAAAATAATATTGCTTTGATGTATGCCCTGCAAGGGAAGGAAATTCCTTTTCCGAATAATGATCTTCTATTTGTAGATTATCATGTGTATGATTACTTATTTGACTATGAGATTTCTATAAGTGCTTTTTATATACCGCATAAAAAGCATTTAGGTGCAGTATCACAAAAATATTTGGAATCGAAAAAAGAAGAGCTACCGTTGCATATAGCAAATATGGTTGAAAGTAATGCGAAATTTTATTAAATACATTTTCGGTTAAAGGAGTAGTGGAGTAATAATGGAATTAATACGATGGGCGCTAGAACTAGGGGAATCTGTGCATGGAAATACGTATGAAGAATTGATGCCACTACTAGATTATTATTATGATCGTGATCATTTAAAAGCGTATTGTATAGCAAATCTTCTTTTAGACATGGACGTAGCAGATGAGCATCGGCAAAAAATTGAATTAAGAAGGTGCATTGCTGCTTATTATGCTGGAATGTATAAAGTAGCAAAAAAGCATGCAAGTGAGCTTTTACTTCAATATCCGGATGTGGATTTATATAAAAATAATTTAAGACTAATGGAAGCTTATTTGAATAAAGAATATGATTATTGTCTATTTATATGCCCAAAGACGTATGGTAGTTTTATAGATGTCGCGCGAGCTTTGAAATGGCGATTGGAGCAGGAGGGAAATACAGCAATTATATCAGAAACAATACTAGAAAATGTGAAAAATACAATTGTTTTCGGAGCGCATACATATGCACATAACCCGAATCTACTTCCGAACAATGCAATTATTTATAATTTAGAACAGCTATATGAAGGAAGTCCTTATGCGCATCCCCTTTATTTAATGTTATTAAAAGATAAGGAAATTTGGGATTATAGCAAACAAAATATAGAATGGTTAAAACAAAAAGGAGTAGGAAAAGAAATAAAACATGTGGAAATGAACTATGCTCCAACTTTAGAAATAAAAAAAGATGCATTTGAAGGTGGGATAACTGAAGACATCGATATATTGTTTATAGGTGCTCTTAACCCGAGGCGGCAAGCTATTTTTGATCAATTAAAAGCAGTTGCCCCCCATTTAAATATCGTTTTTAAAAATAATGCGTGGGGAATTGTCAGAAATGAGTTAATTGCTAGGTCTAAAATTATATTAAATATTCACTTTTACTTATCGGGCATTCTGGAAACACCGCGAGTTTCTTATGCAGTGGCAAATAAGAAATTTATTATTTCGGAAAATAGCAATCCAGAGGACGAGAAAGAGTGGCCAGGAATTGTCTTTACTCCATACGAAAAAATAATTGAAAATATTATGAAATATGTAGCATTACCAGAAGAGCGTATTCAATTAGCGGAAAAAGCGTATAACCATTTTGAAGCGAAAGGAAGCGTAAACAGACTGAGCAGTAAAGAGGAGGAAAAGTAATCGTGAAGAACTCATACTTTCGTATGAGTTCTTTTTTTCGTCTATCAAACTATTTTATCAAGCTAGTTCCCTCTTTATATTGTGTTTTGTATAGAAATTTCTGATAATATATAAGTGTAACTTGAAAACAAAGGGGAGAAATATTTATGAAACTAGTCGTTATTAACGGTACACCAAGAAAATTCGGTAGAACTCGTGTTGTTGCAAAATATATTGCTGATCAATTTGAAGGGGAGTTATACGATTTATCAGTTGAGGAACTGCCTTTATATAATGGGGAAGAGTCACAGCGTGAATTAGAAGCAGTAAAAAAATTAAAGGCGTTAGTGAAAACGGCAGACGGTGTAGTATTATGTACACCTGAATATCATAATGCAATGAGTGGAGCGCTGAAAAATTCGTTAGATTACTTAAGTAGTAGTGAATTCGTTCATAAACCTGTCGCATTACTTGCAGTTGCAGGGGGCGGTAAAGGTGGAATTAACGCATTAAACAGTATGCGAACTGTTGCTAGAGGAGTATATGCAAATGCAATCCCAAAACAAGTTGTGCTTGATGGGCTTCATGTACAAGACGGTGAACTGGGAGAAGATGCAAAACCATTAATTCATGATTTAGTTAAAGAATTAAAAGCATATATGAGCGTATATAAAGAGGTGAAAAAACAACTAGGAGTTGAGTGATATGTCATCTCTGTATAAAGATTCACGCTTGTATTTCATTCTCGGGGCCAATAGTTTATCAGCTATTGGTTCCGGTATTGTTATGATAACGATTCCGTGGTTGTTAATTAAAGAGAGTGGAGGAGAGACAACGTTTGGTTATGTCTCCATCATCGCAACTCTTATTATGTTTTTATTAACACCGTTTATCGGGCAAAGTATTGATCGTTTTTCAAGAAAATCTTTATTATTATGGAATGAAGGTATTGGGATAGTCGTTATAGGGATGATGGCTATATGGGGATTTACTGAGCAACCGTATCATTCTATTCACTATATACTTATTTATATAGCTGGGTCATTTTACTATTTATTATTTTATCCTACAATATTTGCGTTCAACCAAGAGATATTTCAAGCAGAACATTATAAAAGTTTAAGTGGAACAATGGAAATACAAGGACAGTTAACTCAAGTTATTTCAGGAGCAGCTGCTAGCTTCCTAATTGAAATCATTTCTTTAAAATGGATCTTGTTAGTAGATATGTTAACTTTTGTAGGAGCATTTTTCCTTTTCTTATGCATACCGTACGTAAAGAAAAATGAAGTGAAAAAGAAAGTAACATTTAAGAAGCAATTGTTCGAAGGGATTCACTTTATGCAAAAGCGTCCGAAGTTCTTTTGGTTTTTACTTGCGACTTATATGCCGTTTATCGGTGTTATGATGGCAAATTATTTAATCCAGGTATATATTTCAGATATATTAAAAGCTAGTGCCTCTGTCTACGCAATAGAAGGTATGATGTATGGTGTCGGAGCGGTTCTGGCGGGAATAAGTATTCCAATTATGATGAAATATGTCAAAATAGAAATTTCAATCGTCATGACGATGTTCCTATATGTAATTTCAATTACCGTCATGATTATTGAACCTTCCGTAATGTTGTTATATACACTTGCAATTTTTCATGCAATTGGAAATGCAGGTACAAGGGTGGCGAGAAATGTATTAATGATGGAGGAAATTCCAAACGAAGTAATGGGACGTGTAGACAGCTTATTTCGATTAATTGGTACAGGAATAAGAATTTTATTATTAATGCTGTTTACAGCTGGTGTATCTAATACTGGGGTAATGCTCCCTTTTTATGTATTAAGCTGCATATTAATCGTATCATTAGGAATCGCTATATATTATGTACTTTCACAACGTAAAGTAGGGACGAATGTTTCTAATAAATCAATCGTATAAAGTGAAACTCTAATTTGCCTTCACCAATCGGGTTGCCCGCAAATAGCGGGATAAAAAGTACTTCTGCCTTTCTATCTTTTTCTATATAATAAAAAGAAAGGGAGTGCAAACTTATTTATGAACAAATGGATCTGGCTTATAATTTTATTATTACCACCACTATACATTCTTTATATGACGTTTCGAATGAAGCAGGTTGCTAGTGAAAAATTGAGCTATCACTCTCCGTACGTTCTTATATTAGGCGCAAAATTATTTGGAGATAAACCGTCTTTATCTCTTCAAAACCGTTTGGATGTAGCGTTGGAATATTTAGTTTCCCATCCTACAGCGAAAGTAATTGTTTCAGGTGGTCAAGGAGAAGATGAAGATATATCGGAAGCTCATAGTATGAGAAATTATTTAATGGCGCGTGGTATAGATGAGAGTCGTATTTTAATAGAAGATCAATCTACAAATACGTATGAGAATGTAAAGTTTAGTATGGATTTATATGATGTGAAACATGCGGTAGTTGTAAGTAATACGTATCATTTGTATAGAACGAAAATAATTGCAAAGCGTTTAGGAATAAAGATGGAGGCACTAGCTGCTGAAACGCCAATGCACTCTAAGAGAAAAATGTATGTGCGTGAATATGCCGCTATTATGAAAACAATATTGTTAGACCGTTAGAGCTCAAATGTGAGCTCTTTTTTTGTAGAATAATGCGTATTATTTGAAATGAATTCCATATTCCATCAAAATAAAGGAAACAACGATAAAGGAGTTGTATTTGTGATTCAGTTTAATCAAGTGTCAAAATCATATGAAGATGGCACAAAAGCAGTGGATTCATTGCATTTAGAAATTAAAAAGGGAGAATTTTTTGTCCTTATTGGTCCAAGTGGTTGTGGGAAAACAACGACAATGAAAATGATTAATCGTTTAATTGAAACGACAGAAGGCTCAATTTTAATCGATGGAAAAGACATTAAACAATACAATATTAATGAATTACGCTGGGATATAGGATACGTGTTGCAGCAAATTGCTTTGTTTCCGCATATGACAATTGCTGAAAATATTGCTGTTGTTCCTGAAATGAGAAAGTGGAGCAAAGAAAAAATAAAAGCTCGTGTCGATGAGTTGCTACAGATGGTCGGGTTAGATCCAGACGTATATCGCGATCGTATGCCGGATGAATTATCAGGAGGGCAAAAGCAGCGCGTTGGTGTCGTAAGGGCATTAGCCGCAAATCCGAAAATCGTTCTAATGGATGAACCATTTAGTGCGTTAGATCCTTTAAGTAGAGAGCAGCTTCAGAAGGATATCGTACAATTGCAAAAGAAGATTCAAAAAACAATTGTATTCGTTACACATGATATGCAAGAAGCATTATCACTTGGAGATCGCATTTGTATTATGAAAGAAGGAAAAGTTGTTCAATTAGATACACCAGAAGGAATTATACATAATCCGAAAAATGAATTTGTAGAAGAGTTCATTGGAAATCGTGGACGACCTTGGTATGAGGGGAAAAGTATAGAAGCTGTATTGCCACTTGATGAGAGTATGCGGGTAGAAGGGGATGCATTATCATTACATTCTTCTTTACAAGAAGCTTTAGTTCGTGTGCGAGCTGATGAAGTCGTTCCAGTTGAAGCAAATGGTCAATATGTTGGAGCTTTAACAAGTAGTCATATTGTCAATTATATTGTTGAACAAATGAAGGAAAGAGGCTAAACAGTGACTGATTTTATACAAACGTTCCAAGAACGAAAAATAGAATTACTAACTGCATTAAGTGAGCATTTACAAATATCGCTTATTTCATTATTTTTTGCAGTAATTATTGCGGTGCCACTTGGCATTTTATTAACGAGAAAAGAACGAATGGCTGAGTTTATTATAGGAACTTCTGCAGTTATGCAAACAGTGCCATCACTTGCATTACTCGGACTTTTAATTCCGTTAGTAGGAATTGGAAAACTTCCAGCCATAATTGCGTTAGTTGTGTATGCACTATTACCTATTTTACGCAATACATTTACAGGAATAAGGGAGTTAGATGAATCTTTAATCGAAGCAGCAAGAGCTATGGGGATGAATAGCTGGAGAAGACTGTGGAAGGTAGAGCTTCCTCTTGCATTACCAATTATTATGGCCGGTATTCGTACGGCGATGGTATTAATTGTTGGAACAGCTACATTAGCAGCTCTTATAGGTGCTGGTGGGCTCGGTAAACTCATATTACTAGGTATTGATCGAAATGATCATGCACTTATCATTTTAGGGGCCGTACCAGCCGCGTTACTCGCTTTATTCTTTGATGTAGTACTTCGAGTACTTGAGAGTCCGAAACGCTCTTCTAAGCGTGTTATATTGACGATATGTATTATTTGTATCATGATTGCTTCTCCTTTTCTTTGGAACACACAAAAGAAAGATATTGTTATTGCCGGCAAACTTGGGTCAGAACCTGAAATTTTAATTCAAATGTATAAGCAGCTTATTGAACAAGATACCGATTTACACGTAGAATTAAAACCAGGTCTTGGAAAAACAGCATTTGTATTTGAAGCATTGAAATCAGGAGAAGTAGATATTTATCCAGAATTTTCAGGAACAGCTTTATCTACTTTCGTGAAAGAAGAGCCAAAAAGCACAAATCGGGATGAAGTATATGAGCAGGCTCGCGTTGGAATGGAAAAGAAGTATAATATGGTGATGTTGAAGCCGATGGAGTATAACAACACATATGCACTAGCTATGCCGAAAAAAATAGCAGATCAAAATAATATAAATACAATTTCTGATTTAGGAAAAATGGCACAAGATGCTAAAGTAGGATTCACATTAGAATTTGCGGATCGTGAAGACGGTTATAAAGGAATGCAAAAATTATATAACTATAAGTTTTCAAATGTAAAAACGATGGAACCGAAACTACGTTATAGTGCAATTCAATCAGGGGATGTTAACGTAATCGATGCATATTCAACAGATAGTGAGCTTGAGCAATACGGACTTAAAGTGCTAAAAGATGATAAAGGATTATTCCCACCGTACCAAGGTGCACCGTTATTAAGAAAAGAGACATTAGAAAAATATCCTGAACTTGAAAAAGTATTAAATAAATTATCTGGAAAGATTACAGATGAAGAAATGCGAAAAATGAATTATGAAGTAAATGTGAATGGAAAAGGTAGTGAGGAAGTAGTGAAACAATTTTTACAAAAAGAGAATTTACTTCGTTAATTTTACAAGAAATATACAAATTTATATGTATGAAATGACCGTTCATTACAAAATGAACGGTTTTTTTGTGCATACTTATACATTTTTTCAAAAAAGTATTCCATTTTTCTTCATTTTCTTTTAGAATAAGTAATGTTTTCCTGAAAAAATATAAGAGAAACGTCTATTAGAGAAAAAGGTGACTTTAATAGTTGAACGAACATAACACCTAGAATGACAGATGGGGTGGTACAAATAGAAAAGAAGTTAGGATTTTTTCCATTAATCGCATTAGTAGTTGGAACAATGGTTGGTGGCGGTGTATTTAGTTTACCGCATGATTTAGCAGTAGGAGCAAATAGTGGCTCTATAATAATTGGCTGGTGTATTACAGCGATGGGAATGATTCCACTCGCGCTCGTATATCAAACGTTAGCAAGAAAAAAACCAGAGCTTGAGGGCGGAATTTATAGTTATGCACGTGCTGGTTTTGGTGAATATATTGGATTTAACAGTGCATGGGGATACTGGCTAGCAGGAATTTTAGGAAACGTTGCAACAATTATGTTGCTGTTTAGTACGTTAGGTTATTTCTTCCCGATTTTTAAGGGTGGAAATAGTGTTGCGTCTATCGTAGGTGCATCACTTTTACTATGGACACTTCATTTTCTAATTTTATTTGGAATCCGTGAAGCTTCTATTATGAACGTTATTGCAACGATAGGGAAATTGGTTCCAATCGTATTATTTATTGTTGTAATGGTAACAGCGTTTCGCTGGGATACATTTACACATGATTTTTGGGGAGAAGGAACTATTTCAGTTTCTTCTATACTTGGTCAAGTGAAAAATACTATGCTTGTAACTCTTTGGGTTTTCATCGGGGTTGAAGGAGCGGTAGTATTATCTGGAAGAGCGAAAAATAGCCGAGACGTCGGTAAAGCGACAGTATTAGGACTTATTTTAGTAATGTCTATTTATATTTTAATTTCTGTCTTGTCAATGGGAGCGATGACAAGAGGAGAACTTGCAGTTTTAGAAACACCGTCAATGGGACATGTTTTAGAACATGTTGTTGGAACATGGGGTGCAGTTGCGATTAACATTGGGTTAGTTGCTTCACTTGTAGGTACATTAATAGGCTGGTTTTTACTTGTTTCTGAAATTTCCCACGTAGCAGGAAAAGATGGCGTGTTTCCGAAAGTTTTTACGAAAACAAATAAAAAACAAACGCCGCATATGGCATTATGGATTTCAAATGGTGTTGCCCAAGTAATATTTATAATTGTCCTGTTTTCAGAATCAACATATCAAATTATGTATTTCATAGCGTCAACATCAATTTTAGTACCATATTTATTATCAGCGTTATTCCAATTTAAATTAGTTATTACAAACGAACTAAAAGATGCAAAAGTAAAAAACGGATCGTTAGCGTTAATTGCTTCTATTTATTCTGTATGGCTTCTATATGCAGCAGGTTTGAAAAATTTATTACTCGTTTCAATCGTGTATGGAGTCGGGATTATTGTTTACATGTATGCAAGAAAAGAAAAAGGGAATCGTTGTTTTAGAGGTATTGAGAGATATGTAATGTGGGCAATTGTTATTGCAGCTATCACATCTCTTTATATGTTGTTGACTGGAAATATAAAAATGTAAAAGTCCTTTTAAATAAAGGGCTTTTTTCTTTGTCTAGAGAATATTTAATACATAAGATATTCAGGAGGGATGAAAATGGAAGAAAAAGTACAGTTGACCAGAATTGTTGATTTAGCGAGTGAAGTAAGGAAAGTATTAGTGCAAGAATCTTTTTTTAATCATCATCCTGAACTACGAGGAGTGATTGAAAATTTAGCAAGTGCTGTAGAGAATTTAGCGGAATTACAGCAACATAAAGATGAAAACGCTGAAGATCGTTTACGATATGTACTTGCTAAAATGAAAATCGCACATAATGCCATTTTACAAGAGAAAAACGCATTTCCATCTCATTAATATATGTTTTCATTTTGAACCTGGCGGATATCGTCAGGTTTTTTGTTTCTAGTTTTTCTTTTCTTTCATACACTAAGAATAGTATGAAAAAAAGAAGGTGACAAAGGTGAAATTACATAAAGCTCTTCAGCCAAGTTTTATAAAACGAATGTACTATATGAGGTTTATCGGAAAGTTTACAAAAGCAGAGAAAGAGAAGAACGGAGAGAATTTCTTTGTACAATGCCTATCGCCAATGCCATTCACGTTACAAGAGCAATTAAAAGATGAACCATTTGTATTTGAAGGGTTATGTAGTAATAAAAAGAATGAAAAGGTCTTTTCAGAATTAAAGAAAAGAAAATTAGAAAAACAATTGGTTATGTTTCGACTCTATTATGAAAGAGGGCATATATACGCGGAATTAATTTGTACAGAAGAACCGCGAGAAATCGCAAACGGTTATAAAATGATTCCAGTACCTAAAGTTTCCAATTATAAAAAAGGAGAGTCTTTAGAAAGAAAACTTAATAATGGTTATTTGTCATTTCTAATGCCTAAATATCCGAAAGACTTTGAGCCTCCCGGATTATTGTGGCACGATGGAAGGCTATATGGAAATATATCTTTAAAATCATCATCAATTAGTTCAATCGCATATTTTGAACAGCAGCGGGAATGTAAGTATATAGACGTTAATGACTGGATGAAGTATGTAGAAATAGCAGTAGAAGATCAATTATATTTTGTAAGTAATCAAGTGTATGAGCAATTAAAAAAACGAATGACTGAAGAAGGTAAGCATGTAGAAGTAGAGGAAATAAAAGTGCAAAAGGATGAATGGGAATGGGATGAGCGTGAATCAGTCTTTTTACAATATGTAAAAAGTTTTGTACGCAATAAAGGGCTGTTTTTAGATGAAACGGATATTTATAATTTTCATATAAGTGCAAAAACTAATATGTTGACGATACTTGGTGGAATACCGGGCGCTGGGAAATCACGTTTTGTGCAAGCTTATGCAGAAGCACTTGGATTACAATACGGGGAAGAATTGGTTTGGATCCCGATTTCACCATCGTATCAAGAACCACATGATTTACTTGGTTATCTTCACCCTAATGGTACTTTTATTGAAAGTGAAACAAAATTAGTTAGGGCGTTAATGAAGGCAAAAGAAAATCAAAATCAGCTGTATATAATCGTTTTTGATGAAATGAATATGTCACATATTGAGCATTGGTTTACTCCATTTCTATCTGTGCTTCAACTTGAAAAGCAAAATCGTATTTTAAATTTATATGAAGGTGTACAAGAAAAAGAAAATCCAATTCCACCATCAATTGAAATTGGAGAAAATATTATATTTGTAGGTACTATAAATTTTGATGAAACAACGAAAGAGCTCTCAGATCGATTGTTAGATCGGACGAATTTAATAACGTTACAAAAGATTCCGTTTTGTGAGATGTGTATGGAACAAGAGAAAGTTGTATTACAACCCCCTCTGAAAGTAACCGCAGGAGAATTTCGTATAAATTGGATCAGGAATAAAACGATGATTGAGGTGTTTTCTGAAGAAGAGTTAGAACTGTTAGATAAGTTACATGCTGTATTGTCATCTCACGATGCGTCAAAGGGAATTTCTTTTCGGTGTGCAAACGCAATCGCTTCTTATTTGCAAAATATACCGTTCCAAAATAACCATTCCTATATGATCAGTAGAGAAGAGGGATTTGATTTACAAATTAAGCAACGTATATTGACGAAAATAAGAGGAACTGAAATGATGGTTGGATCGTTACTTTCTGAAGAAGTAAAAAGGGGAGCGACATTAGTACCTCTTTTGCAATCATCACTTGCAAACAGAGTATCTACATTTGAACACTCTATAGCATATATAAGAGAAAAGCGTAGAGAACTGGAGTTGTATGGTTATGCAAAATGAAGGGCGATATGAAACAGAAATCGTTGATACGAAAGAAACGCTCCCTTTTGTATTAAAATTAATCATTGGAACAGAGTCAAAAGGGGAGTATATTTTATTAAATCGCCTTTGTACATCTACTACAGCATTAGTTCAATGTATTTATAAAGTGCAAGAATTAAAACCAATCAGATTGCAATACCATTATGAAAATCCAATGAATATTACTTTTATATGGAATAAAGTATATGAGGGACAGAAGAATATAAAAGAGACAAAATATGAAATAAATGATAAAAAACAAAAGGTATTAATATATGAACATGGAAAAACAGAATTTTTTTATCCATGGCGTTGTGGTTTATATCATTTTGAGGTAAACATAGAAGATCGAACATATTACGGTGCTTTTCAAGTCGTTCCAAAAAATTTTTTTAATGATCAATTTGAAATGATTCAAGACTATGTGAAGTCAATTTTAAATGAGTTGATTTTAGATAGAGGTTATTATAAAAAGACTTTCTCTGTGCTTAGTGATATTGAAGATTCTTCTTATTTAGTGTTACTTAGAAAGTTGCCGCAAAAAATGAAAAAGATAAAGCAAATTTTTAAGAGAATAGAATCGAGTTCAAAGTTTATACATGAATATAAATGGGAAGAAAAAGAGCGGAAAGCAACGAGAAAAGGAGCCGTAGTCGCAGAAAGAAAACCGTATGCAAAATATTATAATCGTAAGTTTATAGAACAAAAAAATAGTAAGGAAAATGCATTTCTTAAATTTAAAGCGATGCAATTTTATCTTTATTTACTTGAAGCTGAAAGTTTTTTGCGTCAAACAATTGAAATATTAGAAAGAGCGAAGAAGAAGAAATCAGAAGAATTTCAAGCTGTAAAAACGATTATACAAACAATTGAGCGTAATGGATCAGTGACCGACAGAGAGAAACAGAAATATAAAAATATACATTTACTAAAAGAGGCGGATTTACGAAAAAGTTCCATGAAGATACAAGAATATAAAATATTAGCGCATTTTGTACATGAAAGTGTACAATACTTTCAAACTTTAATGCATTCTCCATTTTGGAGAGAAGTTTCTGAAACGGGTAAGATGAACTCACATAATTTACCGATACCACATCAACAACTACTACAGCATTTAGATTTACTTCCACAATACACAGATCAATCTCCATCTTTATTATTTGTTTATAAACCAACATTTTTAGTGTATGAATATTACGCTTTTTTTATCGTTATTTCCATGTTAGAACAAATTGGTTTTGAGGCTAGAAATTCTATTCGTGAACAAATACAAGAGCATTTTTATGTAGATGGATTGCAAGACGGAACGACAGTAGTTTTACAACGAGATGATATGAGAGTACATGTCGCATTTAATGATTTAATTGAAACACATCCTCTTATTGCATTAAGTAAAGGGAGTAATTTTTATAATGGAGAGGACACGAAGAAGCCGGATATTCGATTAGACTGTTATGTAAAGGAAGAAGAGAAATATGTATATCAATCTTCTATTATTATTGAAGTGAAGTATAGCCCAATGTACAATATTTTTCAGCACGTTGGAAATACGAAAGCAACTGAGCAAATGTATAAGTACTGGTCTATAAAATATGTAGAAGAACAAGATGGAAAGCGAGTCTATCATCGAAGGGCTATTTATGAAGTCATTTGTGTATATCCAGGAAGTCATATGCATAGTAAAAAAATTGAGTCTGGATGTGGTGTGTTCTTGCAATTATATCCATATAAAACGAAACAAGGGGAAGAGAAATTAGCTGGAAAACATGGAATGGTACAAATTTTTGAGAAGTGGTTAAAAAGCATGAAGAAGTAAAAGAAATCCTTTTTTATAAAGGATTTTTTTAGATTAAGAAGAATTATATGCAGTATGGAAGACAGCTCTTTACGATATGAATTTGAGAGTAATATAAATATGTTGTTAGCAAAACGCTACATGAGTAATAAAAGACGATTAAGATGGAATTTAATTCATTTTGCAGAATATAATAAGTCATAAATATTTTTAGTTGCATACGAAGATTTGTTCTTATATGATAGATAGTGAAAGCGTTATCAAAAAAACAGAGCGGCGATGGGAAAGGCGGGGAAATATGTTCCAGCGTGTTCAAACAAAGGAAGAACATTTTTGGTTCGAGCAACTATGGGGAGATTTTTGTGAAGAAAGAAACTTAATGTTCGTAGAACGTAATTTAAATCCATCACGATTTTTATTAATAGAAGATGAACATCATATCGGTACAGTAGAATGTATTAAGTATACGGTACCAGAGCAATCGAATTCTGAGTTTTTCTATCCGTTTTCTAAAAATGATTTAGTGAAAGATTTGAAAAATGTATATGAAATAGGCAAGTTAAGTATTGCGAAAACGTCTCGTGGGAGAGGACATTTCAAAAGACTAACAGCCATTTTATTTATGCATGCATTAGAAACGAAAGCAGAATGGTATATTGCAGCAGTTACAAAAAGAATGTACATGTATTTATTAACACTCGGTTTTCCGATTGAACCGATAGATAAGCCATTTCAGTTTCATGATACTTTACAAGGTGTACCAGTACGAATTCATGCCCGAAAAGGGGCTACACATTTGTATTCTTTAAAAGAATTTCGAGATGTAATTCAAGGAAATGCTCATGCACAAGCATTAATCGCAGAATACAGTAAGAATATTATGTTAACCAAATAGACCAAAATGAATATGTATAATAAAGAGAATACTATTTTAAAATGAAATCTTTCTTCATGAAAAAAGACCCTTATTATTTTAATAAGGGTCTAAAAATCATAATCCAAAAATACTAAAAATCATTTTACGGCGTTTCGGTTTCTTTTCACGTTCATATGTTGGTTTTGTATCGGGAGTAATATATATTGGCTCTTCTTTCTTGAGGGTAGCTTCTAGCTTTTGAATTCGCTCTAACATTTCCTCCATTTCACGACGATGTTGTAAAAGTTGGTACGTAACAACATCATTCGCCTTATCTTGCATTTGTTCTTCCATTCGATCTAGCCTTCTCGTAATTGTGTTTAATTGAGCTGCTAATTGCTCAAAATCATGCGAGGATATGTTTTGAACAATTGTATTTACTTGAGTTTTTAATTCTTCAACATCGTTTGATGCTGCTTTTTGAGTAGGGTTAGAGTTTTGGCACTGTTCTATTTGTGAAAGATGGTATTCTAACATTTGATCTAAATCATCTTGTGTAAAAATAAAATGACCATATTTATTTTTTTCTATCGTAAGATTTAATTGTTGTGCAATCCGGACAACAGCCTTTGGGCTAACACCTAATTTTTTTGCGATAAATGGTGTTTTATATTCCAAAATAATCCCTCCTATATATATCCTGTTGAATGATTTCGATCTATGAAGGAAGTTCCCTTCTAGTGTGACAAAAGAAGTGTGGAATCGGCAAAGAAAGTGCTTTTTCACGAAATGAAGCTATGAAGAATATATCGTGTATATAAAAATGTTTTACTTTAAGATTTACAATTATTTGACTGAAGGAAAAGAATTAGATTATCATAATGATAAATATCTTTTTTATGTATGCATATAATATATAAAAAGGTGGTTGCTAATGTAGAATTTTGTTAGAGTATTAGAATGCTTACTTCACTTGAATAAAATTAAGTAGGAGGTGGCTTCCTTGCTTACAATGTAAGTAAGGAAAAGTATTTGGACATATATAGTATAAGTATAGTGATTGTTTTAATTGCCTTAACGGCATTTTTCGTTGCAGCAGAATTTGCAATTGTTAAAGTGCGAAGTTCACGAATTGACTATTTAATTGCAGAAGGAAATAATCGCGCAACATCTGTCAAAACAGTCATTACAAACTTAGACGAATATTTATCTGCTTGTCAGCTAGGTATAACAGTTACAGCTCTGGGAATTGGGTGGTTTGGTAAACCTGCGTTAAAGCAAATGTTTGACACGCTTTTTTTTAATTTGAACATTTCTTCCCAACTAGCAGACATTTTTGCTGTAATTTTAGTGTTTTTGTTTATTACATTTTTACATGTTGTAATAGGGGAATTGGCCCCAAAAACATTTGCGATTCAAAAAGCTGAACAAGTAAGTTTATTTGTTGCTAAACCGTTAATTTTCTTTTATCGTATGGCGTTTCCATTTATTTGGCTATTAAATGGATCAGCCCGAATGATTACGAAGTTGCTAGGGCTGAAACCACCGAAAGGGCACGATGAGGTTCATTCAGAAGAAGAATTACGGTTGTTAGTTTCAGAAAGTTACAAAAACGGAGAGATTAATCAATCTGAATATAAATATGTAAATAAAATCTTTGAATTTGATGATCGTATAGCAAAAGAAATAATGGTACCCCGAACTGAGATGCATATTATTAGTAAAGAAATGCCTGCTGAAGAAGCCTTGCAAAAAATGTCTCGGGAAAAATATACGAGATATCCAGTTGTTGATGGCGACAAAGATCACGTAATAGGTTTTGTAAACTTTAAAGATATTTTTACAGATTTTGTGCAGCATAAGGCGGTAAGTAATAAGAAAGTAGAGCAATATATGAGGCCGATTATTTTAGTTATCGACTCTATCCCAATACAAGACTTGTTTTTAAAAATGCAAAAAGAAAGAACGCATATTGCTATATTGATAGATGAATATGGTGGTACGTCTGGACTTGTTACTGTTGAAGACATTTTAGAAGAAATAGTTGGAGATATTCAAGATGAGTTTGATACAGATGAACAGCCAGAAATTCAGCAAGTTAGTGAAACGAAAACGATATTAGAGGGAAAAGTGCTCGTAAGTGAAGTGAATACGTTGTTAGGATTAACGATTGATGATAATGGTGTTGATACAATAGGTGGATGGATTTTAACGAAGAATATAGAAATTGCTGAAGAGGATTTCATTGAAATTGAAAATTATAAGTTTTGCGTGAAAGAATTAGATGGACACTATATAAAGAGACTAGAAGTTACAAAAAGTGTAGAATCCATTGTTGTATTAGAAGATGAAAAGCAAATTTCATTACAAGAACAAATTAGTTCGTAGACTCTGCTATATGGCAGAGTTTTTTTGAGCATAATGTTTTTGGTAGAATAAGGGCTATGATACAATGACATAAGTCAGACCTTTCACTAGGTGAAGTATTGTTGTATACATATATTTGGAAGGGGAAGAATTATGAAAAAGCATTTATATATAAATGGAGATTGGAAGTCTGTAAACACGTATAAACCATTATACGCACCATATTCTGAAGAAACATTAGCGGAAATTGCACAAGGAACGGAAGAAGATGTACAAGAGGCGGTTACTGCTGCAAAAAATGCAATGAAAGAAATGAATACATTATCTGCATATGATCGTGCGACCATTTTAGAGAAGGTTGCACAAAAAATGGATGAAAGAAGAGAAGAGTTTGCACAGATTATTGCAAATGAGGCTGCAAAACCAATACGTGCTGCGAGAGGAGAAGTAGATCGTACCGTTCAGACATACAAATTTGCAGCGGAAGAAGCGAAGCGTATATACGGCGAGACACTGCCACTTGATGCAGCACCTGGTGCAGATGGGCGTATTGCATACACTATACGAAAACCAATCGGGGTTATAGGGGCTATTACACCATTTAATTTCCCATTAAATTTAGTGGCACATAAAGTCGGCCCTGCAATTGCTGCCGGAAATACAGTTGTGTTAAAACCAGCTGATCAAACACCGTTATCGTCTTACGCTTTAGTTGAACTATTTGAAGAGGCAGGATTGCCAAAAGGAGCTTTAAATATTATTTCTGGTCCTGGTTCAACTGTAGGAGAGGCGATAGTTACAAATGATGATGTTGCTTCCATTACTTTTACAGGAAGTCCGAAAGTTGGAATTGGAATTAAGGCAAAGGCTGGGTTAAAGCGAGTTACGTTAGAACTAGGGTCAAATGCTGCAGTTATTATTGATGAAGATGTAGAATTAACAAATGAATTAATTGAACGTGTAAAATGGGGAGCATTTGTTAATAATGGACAAGTTTGTATTTCGGTACAACGTGTTTTTGTACAGGAAAAAAGAATGGATGAATTTCTTACAAAGCTAAAGAAAGCGATGGAAACAGTTGTTGTTGGTGATCCACTGCTTGAAGAAACGGATGTATCAGCTTTAATTTCGAAAAAAGATGTAGAGCGAATTGAAATGTGGGTGCAAGAAGCTATTAAGGAAGGTGCAACTGTTTTATACGGTGGTAAGAAAAAGGATGCAAGGATTTTTGAACCAACTGTATTAACAAATGTTCCAGAGTATGTATCTGTACAGTGCCAAGAAGTATTTGGCCCACTTATGACAGTAAATACATTTAAAGAATTTGATGAAGCGATAGAGCAAGTAAATCATTCACGTTACGGCCTACAAGCAGGCATATTTACAAATAATTTGTTTAAAGCTATGCGTGCAATTGATGAGCTAGAAGTTGGCGGTGTCATGATAAATGATATTCCAACGTTCAGAGTAGATCATATGCCTTATGGTGGTGTGAAAGAAAGTGGAACGGGGCGTGAAGGAATTAAATATGCAATAGAAGAAATGACTGAAATGAAATTAGTATGCATTAAAAAATAAAGTATAAGAAAACTTAAATATCGCAATAAAAAACGAGTAGGAAATGTTTACGATTCCATACTCGTTTTTTTATTATTTGTTTTACGTTTCTCAGAATGATTTCATTTAATGAAGTGTACCTTTTACTTCATTTCTTGTTTGAAAATAGCATCTTCTACATAAATTTGTTCTTTGTCGACAGCAGTGCTATGAGATAATACTAAGCCGATTGGTGTTTCTGTACCTTTATTTTGAACAATTGTAAAAGGAACATTTTTTTCATTTGCTAATTTAATGTATTTAGATAAATGTGGGTAAGCAATGCCACCATTTAGGAATATTTGTAATGATTGAGAAGAGCGCATGCTACTAGCTACTTCAGAATATACATTACTTTGCATTACTTGACCGATAGTTAAAGCGATTTCTACACGCTCACGTAATGTAGTTAAATACATATTACGTTCTTCTGGTTTGTTCTGCTTTTGGCCGTAAATGCCTTCTTGGAGATAATCTTCCACATTTTTATTTACCATATTTTTCACACCTTTCATTTTCTATTGTACGAAAGAATGAAGCAGGATGCAAAAAAAGTCGCATCGAATATAAAAAACTTTGAATGAAAGGAAGGGAAATGGCATGTATCAATCTAAACAATTAATAAAGCCATAAAAAATTTTATCAACACATATTAACAAAATGTGACAATAATCTATTAACGAATCGTGATTTTTGTGTTAATATTCAAAATATAAAGGGTGTTCGTCGCATGGAAATGGAGGGAATGGAGGTTTTTCCAATCGATAAGGATATTAAAGAAGTATTTTGTTCGCACTTGAAAAACAACAGGCACCAATTCGTTGAGAACTGGAAAAACAAAATGATAATTTCCGATAAAGATCCATTTAGACTAGAAGTAGTTCAAAATGGAGAGGATTTATTAGAGTTTATTATTGAACTTACTATGGAAGAAAAAGATATAAATTATCTTCAGCCATTATGCGAGAAAATAGCTATTGAACGTGCAGGAGCAGATGCGAATATAGGTGATTTTGTTTATAATGCAAATGTGGGAAGAAATGAGCTTTTCGAAGCGATGTGTGAGTTAGATGTTAGCGCACGCGAATTGAAACCAATTATGGCCCAAATACATACTTGTTTTGATAAATTAATTTATTACACTGTTTTAAAATACTCGGAAATTATTTCAAGAAATTTAGAGGAAAAACAACAGTATATTAATGAAACACATAAAGAAAGGCTAACGATTTTAGGGCAAATGTCAGCTAGTTTTGTACATGAATTTCGTAACCCGCTTACGTCCATTATGGGATTTGTCAAATTATTAAAGGCAGATCATCCTAGTTTATCGTATTTAGATATTATTTCGCATGAATTAGACCAATTAAATTTTCGTATTTCGCAATTTTTACTCGTATCGAAAAAAGAAATGTGGAATGAATCAGAACGATTTTGGCTTAATGACTTGTTTCAAGATATTATACAGTTCTTATATCCGAGTTTGGTCAATGCAAATGTTTCGATTGAAAAGAATTTACCGTATCCAATTCCGCTTACTGGTTATCGCAGTGAAGTGAGACAAGTATTTCTAAATATATTAATGAACTCAATTGACGCTCTTGAATCAATGAAAGAAGAACGAAAAATTATCATTGATGTATTTGAAGAAGATCAATCGATTCGCATTGTAATAAAAAATAACGGGCCAATGATTCCAGCTGAAAATGTAGAAACGATTTTTGAACCATTTGTAACTACTAAAAAGTTAGGAACTGGTATTGGATTATTTGTATGTAAACAAATTGTAGAAAAACATAATGGGTCCATCATGTGTCGTTCAGATAACGATTGGACAGAATTTCAAATTGCATTTCAAAAATAAACAGTCTACACCAAATGAATGGTGTAGACTGTTTTAATTCGTAAGTATAACGGCTTCTAATTTAGGATCTTTCGTTGAATAACCTAAAATTGAAATGGTATAAATGATATTCGGTTCGACTTTGAAATTCGGTATAGTTAGCAAGACGCTTGGATTATCTGCGAGTGAAACTTCAATATCTGCTGTACCAGGGCTAACTTCTAAAAAATCTGTTATTTGCTTAAAGAGTACATTTTCAAATAAATGATCTCCGCCTTTTAAACTTACATTTACAACAGGGGTATCAGGAGAAAAATGTGCAAAGCGTATTTTTGCCTGGCCTGCTGGTAAATGAGTATTATCAAGTATAGGTTGTAATTGTAGATGATTATCACTATTTATTGCAGCAAAAGTATAAGTGTGATTTCCCATTATTGGTACTAAAGCTGAAAAGATGGGGGGGTCACTTTCGACTGGAACAATATCGATGCGGTACTTACCTTGTACTAATGTTAAATAGGGGCTAAATTGTTTAAATGAAATGTTTTTAATAACTTTTTGCCCATTTACTAAAATGTCAACCGCAGGTGTATTGGAAGCAGAGTGAAAAAACCTTATGTGTGATGGTAAAGCAGCTTCTTGTGAATCTCTTTTTTCATACGCCTGTACAAGTTTCGTAAGCGCATCGTAGTATTTCATATATAGTTCTACATATTTTTTCGGATTATTAAATTGATAGTAACGAGCGAGCTGTTCGTAACGTGTAGCTTCTTGTCCATATTTTTCGATTTCAGATTGAGACATGAACATTCCTCCTTTGTCATCATTAAAACTATATGCTTAGCAAGAACGAGGTTATGCGAATATATTTGTTTTTTAAAGGAGAAAGGTTGGAAATTAATAATAAGTATTTATATGGATAAGTTTAGTTTAAGTGAACGAGATTTATAAATTTCTAGAGGATACAACAATATTTCCTCCATATGAGCTGATGAAGTTTGTATTTCGAAATGAAAACTTAAGAGTGAAACAAGTGAAATATTGAAAACATGTCCCAAATCCTTAGAAAACTAGGGATTTTTTTAATTATGGGCAAATACACATACAAAGTGATAATTGTCCTACATAAATTATAAAGGAAAGGTAGTTTGAAAATGTGGAAAGGAATGAAATCTTGGGATGGGGATATCCCGAAAGGAATTGTAAATGGAGTTATGGATGAGTTTGTGCTTTAGGTTGTAGGATGAATTTTGAATTTGTAACATTATTTTTTCTATTTACGTTATCAAGTGGCAGTATTAACCGATAAAAGAGCGTCGTGCCGAACTGATTAATGTGGTTAATCGGTTCTTTTTTTATTGTATAAAACAGAGAGGAATGTATGTGGAATATTGGTTTCTTTAAAAATAATTGCTATGCATTTAGTAGGATTAATTGTCGAGATTTGTTTGAAAATATGCAATATAAAGTAGGCGAATAGGAAGGAGTTTAAAGGGAGTTTCGTCGAAGTTTACACAATGTCGGCATTTGAGGGAAGCTGGCATTATGTTAAGAAAATATGTAGTGAAGCGTTAAATTTATATAAGGGAGGGTTACTTGAGCGTATAGATAAGGGTTGGTCTTCGTTTTAAGTTCTGAATTTTCTGTTTTCAAAATAATATTTAGCACTCATTTGTATATTTTATAATAGTTTTTTGATAAAATCACTGCTTTCGCAGAGGGTTCTTTTTTATGAAAGAAACGTCAATTTTCTTCATATATATATACAAATTGGAGAAATGGGGGAGCGCTATGCGCGATTACTTAATTAAACCACTTGTTGGTCAGCCGTATCCAATGATTTCACATGGAAAAGGTGTGTATTTGTATGATCAAAACGGAAATAAATATTTTGATGGCTCGTCAGGGGCAATTACGGCAGGTATTGGGCATGGCGTAAAGGAGATTGCGGACGTTATAAAAAAGCAAGCAGAGGAGATTGCTTTCGTTTATAGATCACAGTTTACGAGTGAACCAGCTGAAAAATTAGCTAAGAAATTAAGTGATTTAAGTGTAGGAGATTTGAACTGGAGCTTTTTTGTGAATAGTGGTACGGAAGCAAATGAAACGGCTATGAAAATTGCAATTCAGCATTTTCAAGAGCGAGGTATTCAAGGGAAGCATAAAATTTTGTCACGATGGATGAGTTATCACGGTATTACGATGGGAGCCTTATCAATGTCTGGGCATCCATTGCGCAGACAACGTTTCGTGTCAATTTTGGAAGATTATCCAACTATTCCAGCTCCATATTGTTTTAGGTGTCCGGTGCAAAAAGTATATCCAACTTGTCAGCTTGCTTGTGCGACTGAACTAGAAAGATCAATTGAAAGAATTGGTGCAGAACATATCGCAGCTTTTATCGCTGAACCAATTATCGGAGCAGCTGGTGGTGCAGTCGTTCCGCCGAAAGAATATTATAAAGTCATTAAAGATATTTGTAGCCATTACGATATTTTATTTATTGCTGATGAAGTAATGACTGGGCTTGGTCGTACTGGTGCATGGTTTGCGATGGAACATTGGGGTGTAGAACCAGATATTATGACCCTTGGTAAAGGTTTAGGAGCTGGATATACACCGATGGCAGCGACGATCGTAAGTGACCGTGTTATGGAGCCAATTTTACGTGGGTCTCGTTCTGTAATGAGTGGGCATACGTTAAGTGCAAATCCATTATCTGCAGCAACAGCTCTAGCTGTTATTGAATATATGGAGAAACATAATTTACCTGAGAAAACAGCAGAAAAGGGAGAGTATTTAATTAAAGGACTACAGAAAGTTCAGCAACAATCGACAATCATTGCTGATGTGCGCGGAAAAGGATTGCTGATTGGAGTAGAATTGCAACCGTTTACAAAAGCGTCGGAACTTATTTCGGTTGCAGCTAAAAATGGTCTTCTTTTATACCAAGCTGTTTCAGGGCAAGCAGGAAAAGAAGATAGTGCACTGCTTGTAGCACCGCCAATGACAACTACATATTCCGAGTTAGATGAATTACTTTCAATTTTTGCAAAAAGTGTAGAAGAAATGATGCAAAAAGGAGGGCATAGTATCGCATGACAACTATTACAAATACATTCGGTAAATTAAAAGAGATAGAGGAAGTAATTTCTTTGTTCCACGATGATATGACATTAATGTTTGGGGGATTTGGGGGGATTGGATCCCCTCCATCATTAATACAGGCGATTTTAGAAAAAGGAGTTACAAATTTAAATTTAATAGGAAATGACACGGGATTTCCTGATGTAGGAATCGGTCGTCTCGTTACGAATGAAAGAGTAAAATCATTAATTACTTCTCATATAGGTTCAAATCCAAATGCAGGAAGACAGCTAAACGAAGGAAGGTTACAAATTGAGTTTTCTCCCCAAGGAACACTAGCAGAGCGTATTCGTGCTGGTGGTGTAGGACTTGGTGGTGTATTAGTTGATGTAGGTGTTGATACGATTGTAGAAGAAGAAAAACGTACTGTTGAAATGAATGGTAAAACATATTTAGTTGAAACAGCATTAACTGCTGAGGTTGCGATTGTATATGCGAAAAAAGCGGATCCATTTGGTAATCTTGTGTTTGATAAAAGCGCTCGTAATATGAATCCTCACGTAGCAATGGCAGGGGATATAACGATTGTAGAAGCAGAAGAAATCGTTCCACTTGGAAGTTTAGATCCAGAAGAAATTGTTGTTCCAGGAGTATTTGTAAATTATATCGTACCGTCGGAAGGAGTGAATTGGAAATGGGTATGGGCGTAGAAGTGAGAGATAAGATTGCTAGACGTGCGGCGAAAGAAATACAAAATGGTATGATCGTAAATTTAGGTATTGGTATACCATCGCTCGTGCCAAATCATTTGCCTGACGATATAAATGTTATGTTTCATGCGGAAAATGGAATTGTAGGTATGGGACCTACGCCAAGCAAAGGGAATGAAGACGAGAACTTATGTAACGCAGCAGGTTTGCCGACTTCTCTTATTACTGGAGCGAGTTATTTTGATAGCTGCACAGCGTTTGGGATGATTCGAAAAGGTTTACTAGATATTACGATTCTTGGTTCATTACAAGTGAGTGAGAATGGTGATTTAGCAAACTGGATCGTTCCAGGAAAACGCGTACCTGGTATTGGGGGAGCGATGGATTTGGCACAAAAAGCAAAGCGGGTCGTTGTTGTAATGAATCATGTCGATAAATACGGAAATGCAAAAATTGTTTCGGAGTGTACGTTACCATTAACTTCAAAGAAATGTGTAGATTTAATAATTACGGATATGGCAGTTATGGAAGTGACACCGAGTGGACTTATTTTACAAGAATTAATGAGCCCATACACAGTGGACGATATAAAAAAACATACAGAAGCGGAGTTTGAAATTGGCTCTAACTTACTAGTAATTGAATGAGGGGAGATGCAATATATGGAGCAATTAAAAAAACAAATTTGTGATTACATTGAGAGTCATGAAGAGGAAAGCGTAAAATTTTTAAAACGATTAATTCAAGAAAAGAGCGTATCTGGTGATGAAAGTGGTGCGCAAGCAATTGTAATTGAAAAATTACGTGAGTTAGGTTTAGAACTTGATATTTGGGAGCCTTCATTTTCTAAAATGAAAGATCATCCATATTTTGTATCACCGCGTACAAGTTTTTCAGATAGCCCGAACATTGTAGCAACTTTAAAAGGAAGCGGCGACGGGAAATCTATGATATTAAATGGGCATATTGATGTTGTACCAGAAGGAGATGTGAATCAGTGGGACCATCATCCTTATAGTGGTGAGAAAATAGGAAATCGTATATATGGCCGTGGGACAACGGATATGAAAGGCGGCAATGTCGCACTTATGCTTGCGATGGAAGCGATTATTGAATCTCGTATTGAATTAAAAGGAGATATTTATTTTCAAAGTGTAATAGAAGAAGAAAGCGGAGGGGCAGGAACATTAGCGACTATATTACGAGGATATAAAGCGGATGGTGTTATTATTCCAGAACCAACAAATATGAAGTTTTTCCCGAAACAACAAGGGTCTATGTGGTTTCGTCTACATGTGAAAGGAAAAGCAGCACACGGTGGAACACGTTATGAAGGGGTAAGTGCAATTGAAAAAAGTATGTTTGTTGTAGAACATTTGAGAAAGCTAGAACAGAAGAGAAATGACCGAATTACAGACCCGTTATTTAAAGGAATCCCGATTCCAATTCCAATTAATATTGGGAAAATTGAAGGTGGAAGCTGGCCAAGTTCTGTTCCTGATTCGTTAATTTTAGAAGGAAGATGCGGTATTGCGCCGAATGAGACTATAGAGGCGGCAAAAGAAGAGTTTGAGAATTGGATCGCTGAATTAAATGATGTGGACAATTGGTTTGTTGAAAATCCTGTAGAAGTAGAATGGTTTGGTGCGAGATGGGTTCCTGGTGAACTAGAAGAAAATCATGAGTTAATAACAACACTCGAGCGAAACTTTGTTGAAATCGAAGGGAACAAACCGATTATTGAAGCATCGCCTTGGGGGACTGATGGAGGTTTGTTTACACAAATCGCAGGTGTACCAACGATAGTATTTGGCCCAGGAGAAACGAAAGTAGCACATTATCCAAACGAATATATAGAAGTTGATAAAATGATCGCTGCCGCAAAAATTATTGCATGTACATTACTAGATTGGTGTGAGGTGAAAAAATGAAATACTATGAATCTTTTAGAGAGCAGACGAACGGCTATACAGTAGAAGGCGTTTTGGACTATTTTAATAAACGTATTCGAGTAGACCACTACACAGGAAATATTGAGAGGATTATCCAAACAATTGATGAATTAGCAGAGAAACATTCTTTCACTAAATGTATTGTTAAAGGAAAGGGAGAGCATGTTTCAACATGGCTCTCTTTCGGTTTTTTATTGGAAGCAACGATACCACATTATTTCCAAGGTCACGACGCATACTTCTTCGTGAAATTTAATAATGATGAAAGACGAAATAGTATTCATTGGGCTGAGGAAGATACTATTTTAAAAGGTGTAAAAGCAAAAGAAGTAAAGGAAAAAATAGTCCCAGAGAAATTTCTATTAAGAAAAGCGACAGAAGAGGATGCAGAAGAATTAGCAACTGTATTTGGGAAAGTATTTGAAGTGTATCCGACTCCTTTAAACGAAGCGAGTTATGTAAAACAAACGATGAAAGAAGACGATACAATTTACTATGTGTATGAATTCGAGGGGAAAATAATTAGTACAGCATCTGCAGAAATGAATATAAAAGAAGGAAATGCAGAATTAACGAATTGTGCTACTTTGCCCGAATATCGTAAACATGGGTTTATGAAAAGCTTATTAATTAAGTTAGAAGAAGAACTGCAAGAAAAATCGATTTTCTGCTCTTATACAATTGCTCGATCGCTTTCTTTCGGAATGAATGCGGCTTTTCATCAGTTAGGTTATACGTATTCAGGGCGACTGGCGAACAATTGCTACATTTTTGATAAGTTAGAAGATATGAATATATGGGTGAAAGATTTGTCTAAATAGTACGGTGAAAATAGAACGGAATCGTCATGCTTATAATCGCACATAGGTATGCCGAAAATTCGGCACGATATTTGCTGAATTTTCGGCAAGAGGGGGGATGACATTGCTAGCAGTTTCGACACAAGAAGTCATTGAAGCGATTTTGGGCAGTATTGATGAGGCTATACACGCAGTAGATGAAAATGGTATTACAATTTTCTATAATACTGTAGCTGCAAAACACGATGGATCAAAAATTGAAAAAGTGTTAGGTAAACATTTGTTAGAAGCGTTCCCTTCTTTATCTAGGGAAACAAGTACATTGATGAAAGTTTTAGATACAAAAAAACCAATCGTTCATCAAGTGCAGCATTATCAAAATTTAAATGGAGAAGACATTTGTACAGTAAATACGACGTTACCTATTTTTATAGATGGAAATATTGCTGGAGCTGTTGAAATTGCAAAAGATTATTCTACAGTACAAAAGCTTACGGATACAATAGTTGATTTGCAGTCGAAAATAAAGCGGTCATCTAGAAAAAAAGCGATCAAAAAGCATGTTGCATTTGAGACGATCGTGACGAATGATGCAAGGTTTAAACAGACGAAAGAATTAGCACAAAAAGTAGCCCCAACTGATGCGAATGTTTTAATATATGGGGAAACAGGAACGGGGAAAGAGTTATTTGTACAAGCGATTCATGAAGCTTCTAAACGGAAGAACAAGCCGTTTATTGCACAAAACTGTGCAGCTTTGCCAGAGTCTCTATTAGAAAGTTTATTGTTTGGAACAACGAAAGGTAGCTATACTGGGGCAATTGAACGAGCGGGATTATTTGAACTTGTAGATGGAGGGACATTGTTTTTAGATGAACTGAATTCAATGCCGCTCGATTTACAAGCGAAAATGCTACGTGTATTAGAAGATGGTGTTATTCGTCGTATTGGTGATAATAAGACGAGAAAAGTAGATGTTCGCGTTATTACCGCAATGAATCAGCCTCCAGAAATATGTTTAAAAGAGAATAAAATTCGCACTGATTTATACTATCGATTAAATGTCTTTTCATTATATATTCCGCCGCTTCGTGAAAGAACTGAGGATGTATTATTATTAGCGTCTTATTTTTTGAAAGAATATAATAAAAGTTATAAAAAAGGTGTACTTCAAATGGATAAGGAAGCGGAAGAAAGATTACAAGCTTACCAATGGCCTGGAAATGTTCGGGAACTAAAACATACAATTGAACATGCTGTCATAATTGCAGAAGGGAATACGTTAACAGCCAATTGTTTACCACGTACATTTCGGAAAGAGAATCTTCCGAAGAAGAAGAGTATATTGCCACTTAGAGAAGCACTTCATCAAACGGAAAAAGAATTAATAGATCAAGCGTTAATTGAAACGGAAGGGAATATATTACAAGCTGCAAAAATGTTAGGTATCCCTCGTCAGACGCTTCAATATAAACTGAGTAAGTACGACAAAACCGCCGAATAATTGGCGGTTTTTGTGTGTTTGCACCAATAAAAGAGCGTTTACATATATAAAAAGTAATGAATATGATAGTATGTATGGATTTCATACAGTGCTCAAAAATATTTTTTCGCTTATGCAATAGGGTTCTCCGTACATTTACTTATCAATAAAGTAAAGTTGGCATAACTATTGCTTATATAAAGAATGAGCGTATAAAAAGGGGGAATAGCAATGTTACATGATGTATACAAACCAAATCGTCACTGGAAGGATATCGAGTTGTGGAAGGATGTTACTGAAGAACAATGGAATGATTGGGTTTGGCAATTAACGAATACGATCAAAACTTTGGATGATTTAAAGAAAGTGATTAATTTAACACCTGAAGAAGAAGAAGGCGTTAAAATTTCAACAAAAACGATCCCGTTAAATATTACACCGTACTATGCTTGGCTAATGAATCCTGATGATCCACGCTGTCCGATTCGGATGCAATCTGTACCGATTTCGGAAGAGTTATATAAAACAAAATATGATTTAGAAGATCCGCTTCATGAAGATGAAGATTCACCAGTTCCAGGCTTAACACATCGTTATCCTGACCGTGTATTATTCTTAGTAACGAATCAATGTTCTATGTATTGTCGTTACTGTACACGCCGTCGTTTTAGTGGACAAATTGGAATGGGTGTGCCGAAGAAACAATTAGATGATGCAATTGCTTACATTCGTGATACACCACAAGTACGAGATGTATTAATCTCTGGTGGTGACGGTCTTCTTATTAACGATAAAATTTTAGAATATGTATTAAAAAATTTACGAGAGATTCCGCATGTCGAGATTATTCGTATCGGAACGAGAGCGCCAGTAGTATTCCCGCAACGTATTACAGAAAACTTATGTAACATTATTAAAAAATACCATCCAGTATGGTTAAATACACATTTCAATACTTCTATTGAAATTACTGAAGAGTCGAAAAAGGCATGTGAAATGTTAGCGAACGCTGGTGTTCCAGTCGGAAACCAAGCAGTAATTTTAGCTGGTATTAACGACAGCGTGCCAATTATGAAGAAACTTATGCATGACTTAGTAAAAATCCGTGTACGTCCATACTACATTTATCAATGTGATTTATCTGAAGGTATTGGTCACTTCCGTGCACCAGTATCTAAAGGTCTTGAAATTATTGAAGGTTTACGCGGACATACGTCTGGTTATGCAGTACCAACATTCGTTGTTGATGCACCAGGAGGAGGCGGTAAGATTGCACTTCAGCCAAACTATTTAATCTCACAAAGTGCAGATAAAGTTGTACTTCGTAACTTTGAAGGTGTTATTACAACGTATCCAGAGCCAGAAAGCTACATTCCTGGAAGAGCAGAAGGGTACTTTAAAGAAATCTATCCGAACTACGAAGAAAAACGTTCAGATGTTGGTATCGCAGGCCTTATGAGTGATAAGAAATTTAACCTTGTTCCAGACGACTTACAGCGTATGAGCCGTCGTAAAGACTATGAAGATAATGAAACGCATGCATCATTAAAAGATAAACGTGATAAGCGTGACCAATTAAAAGATAAAAAATATCAAGCACAAATGGCTAAATTGGAAGAAAATGACAAAAAAACTGAGGGTGATGCAGTATGAATTGTATGTGGTGTGACAGTACAGAAGCGAAAGAAAGCTTGAATACTGTATATTGGGAATTACCAGATGGTACGAAAGCCATTGAAATCCAAGAGACACCATGTATTTCTTGTTCCTCATGTGGTATGGACTATCAAGCAGATCAAACAGTGAAAGAAATAGAAGATCAATTGTTTCTAATTTATACGAAAGATTTACCAAAACAACTAACATATGAAGAATTAATGGGAAGACCACGTTTATTAAAAAGAAATTATTTCGACTTTTAACCAGCTTTTATGCTGGTTTTTTTCTTTTTTGCCTTGTATAATGTACCCAAGTTAGAAAGGTAGGGAATATTTTTGAAAAAGACATTTTACCACTATATGATGAAGCATCGTGCAGCTTTATTTAGTAATGAAATTTCGAATTTAGCAGAGGCAATGTATGATGATTTAAGTTTTCCGAAGCAATCTGAAGACTATGATGAAATTAGTTCATACTTAGAATTAAGCGGAATGCTAGAAAGTATGTCTATATTTGATGAAGCTTGGGATTTATACATACAAGAGAGATAAAAACTATATGGAATTTTTGATGAGAAGCTAGTTTATTTGCTAGCTTTTTTTACGTTGTAAATAAATTTTCATATGGTGATATTTTTTATTGAAAAAATTTATGAATATACGCTTCTGTGATAAGCGTTTTTATGTAGGTTGCATATACTGTTATCAAAATCACGACGTCAAAAAAAGGAGAGATATAGATGGCAAGGAAAAAGCAACCTAAATATAACGTAGGGGACATAGTCGTGATTACGCTATATGGAACCGTTGGTAAAATCACAAATATGAAGGTTTTAGATGGAGTTTACGTATATGAAGTCAATAATCACGATGGATTTTACGTAGAGCAAACGTTGCAGCACGTTTCAGAGCAAGATATGAAAAAAGGTGAAACTGAGTGGATTGAATTAAATTATAATTTCACATTTGGTGATCTCGTGCAAGTAACTGGATACGATAAAGATGTGTTTCGAATAGTTGGTTTTCGTACAGAAGTATGGAGATATAAAAATGACGCATGGGAAGATACAATATACGAATTGTCACGAATTACGGATGGTGAATGGTTAGAAGCGGATGAGTCAGATTTAACGTTACTTGCCAATGCTCAAACGGCAAATGCTATTTTGAAGAAAATGAAACAAGATAAAGCTGGTATGAATAAATTAGATTTAGGAAAATTAAAGTCAATTAACAACTCAAAAAAAGTGAGTGTTAAGACAAATCGTCAAGAAATCATTGATGGATTACTTGATATATATAACGATTATCAATTGTTATTCGATACATTTAAAGATGAAGAGTACAAAATTGTTATGGATGTTGTTCATAATTATTTAGTTAAATTGACAGAGAAAAAATAGTTAACTAGAAAGAGAGAATGAATTGAACAACAACATATGCAGTATAAGGTATGCCTACAATTATTAAAAAAATAAAAAGCCATTTAATAAGAGAGTCTGCCCATTGATCTTCATGCATGAACTCTTCTTTTGTTTGCCCTACTTCTTGATTTTCCTTATATTGGTAGTCCATAATAAAATCCCCCTTTTTGATAGCTTGTACTACCATCGTATGTATCTCGTCCAAAGGATATAACCTATAAAAAAAGAAAAACTATTTTTCTAATCTCATATACATATTTTTGAGATTTTTTCATAAAACAGAAATAAAGGAGTGATGCTCATGAAGGAAATTGAAGTCGTAATTGATACGGAAGAGATTGCGGAGTTTTTTTATGAGCAACTAATTGAAAGAGGATACGTCCCAAAACGAGAAGAAATTGAAGATCTCGCAGACATTACATTCGAGTATTTATTAGAGAAATGTATGATCGATGAAGTGTTTGATGAAGAGGATGAGTGAAAGTAACGACGGGCTTAACTCGTCGTTTTTTTACTCTTTACAAACTTGTCACAAATGAAGTCGGAAATTATTGGTATAATTAAAAGAAAATTTTACTCAAGAGGTGAAGGGATGTTCAAAAAAATTATTGATTCTTTATTAGGAAAGAAAAAACATCGTTCGTATTCTAGTAGTGATTATCGCCATAGAGGTCGCTCTTATTCAAGTAGCGATTATAAACGACGTTCATCTGGTTATGGGCATCAGCATTATAAAAGAAAGCGTAAAAGCCGTAGCTTCTTTTCAAGTAGCTGATGAAATGGCGTCGTATACTAGCTTTATTTGATAGACCACTACGAAAAAATACAATCGTTGCAGAACGTTATAAAATTGAATCAGTAATTGGAATGGGTAGTTATGGGGTTACATATGTCGTTAATGACTTACAAATAAATAGATATAAAGTCTTAAAACAATTAAGACAAAGTAAACAAAGATATGAGTCTGGGAGAAAATCATTTGAACAAGAGAAAATGATTTTACAAACATTAAATCATCATGCAATTCCTAGTTTATATGATCATTTCGTATGGGAGAAAAAAAGCTTTTTTGTGATGGAATATATGCCTGGTAAAAATTTCGAAGATTTTATTTTCTTAGATGGGCATGTATATACAGAACGTGAAGTTTTAAAAATTTTATATGAAATATTAGAAATTGTATCGGTGTTTCATAGTGAAGGTATTATTCACCGAGATTTACGCATTCCAAATATATTAATGAAAGAAAACAAAATTAGTATTATTGATTTTGGATTGGCTAAATTGAATGGTGAGGGTGATGAACGAGCTACAACTTATGAAGGTGAACAAGCTTTGATGCGAGAAGTTCACTTTCGTAGCGATTTTTATGCGCTCGGTCATTTTTCATTATTTTTATTATATGCAGGCTATGAATCTAATGAAAAACATGAAAAGCCATGGTATGACGAATTAACTTTGGAAAATTGTAACCGTGAAATGCTTATGCGCATGTTACAAATAAAAACGCCGTACTATGAGAATGTACAAGATTTAAAAAAAGATGTAGCTTTCGCTTTAGAAAGGATGGAGGATCCATGTTTCAAAAGTTTTTAGCAAGCGTTGGTATTGGTAATGCAAAAGTAGATACTGTTCTTGAAAAAGATGAGTATATTGTTGGAGAAGAGATACACGGGAAGGTTCATATAACTGGTGGTTCAGTTAGCCAACAAATTGAAAGCATTTACTTAACGTTATCAACATCGTATGTACGTGAAGTGGATGATAAAAAAGTAACAGCAACATATGATTTAGAGCGAGTTCGTTTAACAGAACCTTTTTCTGTTGAGCCGAATGAAAAAAGAGAAATTCCATTTTCATTTAAAATGCCAGTTGAAACGCCGCTTACTCTTGGAATGAAAACAGTTTGGGTGCATACGGGCCTTGATATTAAACGCAGTATAGATCCGAGTGATCGTGATTACATTCAAGTGTTGCCAAATGCACTATTAAATAGTGTATTAGAGAGTGTAAATCAATTAGGTTTTAAAGCGCGTCATATAGAATGTGAAGAGTTACCGTATCGATTACGTAAGCAGGTTCCATTCGCACAAGAATTTGAGTTTGTTCCGGTTTCCGGAGAGTATTATGGGAAATTAGATGAACTAGAATTATTAATCTTACCAAGCGCTTATGATCGTCTAGAGATTATTATGGAAGTAGATAGAAAATCTCGCGGATTAGCAGGTTTATTTGCAGAAGCACTTGATCTTGACGAGAAAGTGATTCGCTTTACAGTAACGAATGAAGATATTCCAGCGATGAAAGAAAAAATTAACAATTATATTTTTTAATAAACTATGCATAAAAAAGAAATGGAGAGGAAAACTAAAACAACCGCTCCATTTTTTTGCATAGTGAGGTTATGTATGTGAAACGATATCGACATTTATACTTGTTAAGTTTTACGCTACTCATTTGTTTTGTCGTATTATCACTTTCGTATCATACCGCTTGTATTGAGAAATTTGACAATATAGTCGCACATTTTATTCAAAGTTTTCGAAACGATTACTTGACAGCCTATTTTACTTGGGTGTCTTTTATCGGTTCCAAAAGAATATATTTTCCGTTACTCATCATTCTTGTAATGTATTTTCTCGTTAGAAAAAAATTGCTTAGTGCATTACTTCTAACAATTAATTATTATGGATCTCGTTATTTAAATAGTATGCTTAAACTATGGTACGAACGAGCAAGACCGGATGTAACGCAGCTTGTTACGGCAACTGGATATAGTTTTCCGAGCGGTCATACGATGAATGCTACTGCTTTTTTAGGATTTATTGCATACGTTACAATTACAGAAGAACGTATTACATTGCATAAAAAATTGTTGATTATTTTTATAGCGAGCTTTGTTGTATTATCTATTTCAGTTAGCCGAATATATCTTGGCGTTCACTATCCATCTGACATATTAGCAGGATGGGCAGCTGGCGGTAGCTGGCTCGTTTTATGTGTTATATTTCATAAAACGTTCATTAAAAAAGAACCTATGTCATAATAGGTTCTTTTTCCATTGGTTCAACATGAATGTGTGCATGGTAAATGCCAAACTTTTTCCGAAGCATAGCCTCGATGTTGTCAGTAATACAATGACTTTCACCAACATCCATACGAGCATCTACCTCAATTGTAATATCGACGTACGTTTGATTCCCGTACATACGAGCGCGAATATCTACGATGTTTTCCACGCCACCAATATGTTCAATCGCATCAGCGTACTCTTCCATCTTATCTGGATCGATTCCATCCGTTAACATATGTGAAGCTTCTACGAAAATTTCCCATGCAGTTTTACAAATAATAAGACCGACAATTAAAGCGGCAATAGGGTCTAAAATAGGCATTTGGAACTGTGAACCGACAATACCTACTACTGTACCAATACTTACGAGAGCATCTGATAAATTATCCTTTGCAGCGGCTTCTAATGATTTACTTTTTGTTCGTGCTGCAATCTTTTTCGTATACAAATACACAAAGTACATAACGACAGCAGAAAATAAGGCTACCCATGCTGCAAGTACATTAGGCGCTGCTTGTTTCGGATTTAAAAAAGATTGAATGGCACTAATAACAACTTCTAATCCGACCGTTGCCATAATAAAAGAAGCAACAAGTGATGCAATTTGTTCTGCGCGCGAATGCCCATAAGGATGATCTGGGTCACGAGGTTTACGAGAAATTTTTAGACCAATTAATATTGCTAAAGAAGCACCGATATCCGTTAAGTTATTTAAACCGTCAGCACGTAATGCGCTAGAGAGGGTAATATAACTGATGATAATTTTCATAGAGGATAAAAATATGTAGGCCATAATGCTGACAATCGCACCTTTATCAGCTTCTTTATGAGAAAGAGTATCCAATTTAATCACTCACCTTTCCACAAGGAATTTCTTTCTATAAATAGAGTATCAAACGAAACTCGTGTGGGTCTATACAAACATTGTTGACGTTTTTTAGCTTTTTAAGAAGGGGATAACAAAGTTTCGTGAAGGAAAAATATGTTGTAAAGTGCAAAGTTCGGATGTGAACGCGATTTTGATCGAGGGATAGGTGAAAGGATACATGTATTATGATGAATTCGTATACTACACCGCTCAAAGGTGATTGGGAAAAATAAAAACCCTCTAGAAAATATTTTTCAGAGGGTTTTAATCTTAGTATGCTTCTAAAAACTCAGTAACTTGCTCTTCAGTTTTTGCGTTAGCACTATGTAAGTGACCTAGCTTTTCGCCATTTTGATATACAAGTAAACTTGGAATACCCATTACTTGATACTCTTCAGCGATACTTGGGAACTCATCTTTATTAATAGAATACCATTCAAACTTATTGAACTCTTCCATTACATCTCCAATAAAGTTGTCCATACGTACGCAATCTGGGCACCATGTAGTAAAGAACTTAACAACTACTGGCTCCTCACTTGCGATGATGTCTTTGAATTCCTTGTCAGACTTGATTTCTCTCATGTTTTTGGCTCCTCTCAATGTCACACGGATAAGCTAGTATTTTTATGCAAAATCCGCGATTGCAAACATTTTGCAAACATTAGTGTTTTTGAAATAGGTTGTTTGCAAAATCTTCGACTGCTTTTTCTTGTAGGCCTGGTACGACATGTGAGTAGGTGTCCAATGTGATACCTACTTTTTTATGTCCTAATCGTTCACTTACGATTTTCGGGTGAATACCCTGTTTCAACATTAATGTCGCATGGGTATGCCGTAGATCGTGGAAACGAATATCAGGAACCCCACATTTCTTTATAAGCTTTTTCCAGAGCTGTGTCAAACTTCTGAAATTGCAGGGGTTACCATTATAGGTTGGACAAACTAAATCATAATTATTATATCCATCTCCATACCGTGCTTTTTCTTCATTTATCTTCAGTCGGTGTTCTTGAAGAGCCTGCAAAGTAATTTCAGGCAGAACAATTAATCTTTTTCCTGAAGATGTCTTAGGTTCATGAAATTCTTTGGTGATATGAGAGAGGGAACGATTAACTGATAGAGTTCTTCTCTCAAAATCAATATCCTTCCATTGGAGCCCTAAGATTTCACCTTTACGCATTCCGCATGTAATTGCAAGAAGGTAAGCAATATAATAACGACTTTCTTTAGCATGTTCTAAAAAACGAAGAACTTCTTCCTCTGTCCATGTATTTACCGTTTTAGCATCGGCACCAGCAGTAGGAGGGCTAATTACGTCAGCCACATTTCTTTTTACAATTTCATGGCGTACGGCATACGCTAAAGCTGTACGAACAATTTGGTGAATGCTTCGAACTGTAACGGGCTTCATGCCTTCAGATAAATCAGCATAAAATTTTTCGAGATCCACACCTTTTAATTTTTGCATTGGAATGTTACCGAGTTTTGGTATAATATGATTGTTAATATGTTTTCGATAGTTGTAGTACGTGGTTTCTCGTAAATTTATCTTCCTGGCTTCAAGATATTGAAGGAAAAATTCACGTACTCTCATTTTTGTGGGCTCAATATATGAGCCTTCTTCTATTTCTACTATTCTTTTAGCCATGTCGGCTTGCGCTTCTTTTTTTGTTTTATACCCAGAAAACCATTTTTGTCTTCGTTTCCCTGTCTCTGGATCAGGCCCGATATCAATAATTATTGACCACTTTGTTCCTCTTTTTCGAATATGTCCCTTCACTGTATACACTCCTTCATCTCATATTGATTCATGTTGTGTAAGTCTAGTTGTAATTTTGCTGCTATGAAAATTACATAGTTGGACATATCAGCGATGGATACATTTTACCATATATGAACAAATTCAGTTATAGGATATGTTTGTCAGTCGATGTTAAATAATAGTAGAATATTAGTAGATTTGGATAAAGGGAGGGAAGAACATGGGAGATTTCACAAAGGATCCTGGTGGTCACAGAGTAACTGATCCAGGCGGTGGTGGCTGGAGACACAATGAAGAACCAGGTACAGGATGGAAAGTAAGTCTAGACCCAGGAACTGGTGTATAACAAAGGGGGGAAACGAAATGAATATCTACATAAAAGACCTTGGAGGATGGAGAGTAATTTCTGATCCAGGTGGTGCAGGTGGAAGTCCGTTATCTTATGATCCAGGCGGTGGCGGTGCTGGTTATGAAAAGGATCCTGGTGGTGGAATGGGCATGTATGATCCAAATCCAGGTGGAGGATACATGAAAGACCCAGGAACAGGGATATAAAAAGAGAAAAAGCACAGTAGTTATTCCACTGTGCTTTTGTTGTAAGATTTGTATTTTTTCACCATGATAATTTAATTATTTTGGTTTTTAAAAGTCTATCTCTGTATCTACTCCAATTTCTTCCATGAATTTCAAGTAATCATCAATATGTTTTGGACTTAAATAGACAATAATTTCAGCTAATCCTCCTGTGCAAAGCCCTCTTATTGGTGACGTATCAGTTGGATGAATGTCGTATGTAATTGGTTTAAGTGAAAGTGGCTGATCAATTAATCGAAGGTAATTTGTGTCTTTTAACGAATTATATCCATGCGCTTCTTTAGATAAAGAGCTGTAATATGTAGATATTAATGGGTCTTTTGTCATTAATTGCAATGCTAGTTGGTTTATGCTTGGTGGACCATTGAATAATGAATGCCATTTAGGATTAATTTCTTGCCCTTTTTTTCGTTTTTTATTAATTTTTTCTCGTTTATTATCCCATTCATTTAGAGCTTCCTTTAAGATTGTATTATCTAAAATAAATGAAATATGTCTCATATCTCTTTCAATATCTTCTTTAAGTGAAGCATCTACTGAAGGGTATTTCGCCCAATCGTATGTTTCTGTTTGTATATTTTTCAAGAAACCAACGTAATAACTATAGGCTCTTTCCTGTATTGATTTTTCTTCTTGCAAGATGTATTTTAGGGCTAAGTATGTTTCAAAAGCAGATCTCTCCATTATTTTTAAAGGTCCACCTAATTTATTAACTGCTAAAGTATATCCACCACAAGTTTGTTCTAACAATTGTCTATAAAGTGAAATCACTATTTTGTGCTCTAGTTTTAAGTCGCTATACTGTGTTAAATCACTAAGTATGTTTTCTGCAAAAGCTATACTCTTTTTTAAATTTTGTAAGTTTTCTTCCATAGTTATCTCCTTAAACCCTTGTTATATAAGAAGGGTATTAATATATTTGATAATATAATTTATGTAGAATTAAAAAAGAGAGCATAACGCTCTCTTTTTTAGTTGGTAAAAACATGTAAATTTTCACCGTTGCGATTGGGAAAAATTTCTACTACAATCGATTCATAATAGCTCGTTATGATTTTTAAGAAACTTTGCATATAAAACGAGTTGTTTACAGAATTGCTCTCGTTGAGATTCATCCAGGCCTGCGAAAACCGTTTGAATTTCATCGAGGGCATTTGCTATGTTCTTTTCATGTGGTGAAGTGTTTCTACCCATTAACACATCGACAGAAACACCTAAATATGTTGCGATGCGATCGAGTGTGTCGAGATCAGGCTGGTTATAGTTAATTTCTAAATTACCAACTTGGCTACGACTTAATTGCACCTTTTCACCGAATTCTGATTGAGTAAGAGAACGACTTGCTCTAAACTTTTTTAAATTTTCTCCAAATGTATTCATAATTTCAGTATAAATTCATGTGAATTTTTAGACTATACATGTCATGAAATTTGTCTATATAATAATAATTGACACGTAATATGATAAAAATTTCGAAAATACTAGAACAAATGTTCTTGTGATGGTAAAATATTCTTAGTGAAAAAATGGACTTTTCGAAAAAAACTTTCTCAACACGAATTGACTATAAATGGAATGAAGATTCTAAATCTTGTGATAAACTGATTTTAAAGAATAATAAGAACAAAAAAAGACTCACAGCGTATGTAAGTAGTGGTGGAAGCACTCTTACATCGTTCACCCAACTCACAAAGGGAACATCTGCCATAAGTCTTTATTTGGTTACGCATGTAACACCTCGATTATATCACAAAGATGTTCAAGGGAAATGAATATAAATTTAATCCATGTTGAGAAAGGTGAATTGTCTTTTGGTTCTACTAGGAGGAACAGAATGAAGAAGTTAATGAATGAAGTATTGGAAACAATCAATTCTAACAATTTGAGCATTCGAAAATTAGCTGCGGAAATCGATATTAGCCGAACTACACTTTGGAATGGCCTTCACAAGAACCATGAAATGAAATTAGAAGCTTTTATTAAGTTAATGAAGAAAATGTATACAAATCCTAAAGAAATTAGAATGAAAATAAAAACCTTTATTATGAAATGCACAAGTGATCTTAATATAAGAAAAGCACTTTGTTACTGCCAAGCATCAGGTGAATATGACGTTCTTCATTTTCTAGTAAGAAAACACAAAGAAAATGAAGATTTGAAAAAATACATTGTAATTTATGAATTGTTTAATAAAAGAAATCAGAATGAAGCGCGTGGTCGGGAATTAGAAAATATGGTCTATGATTTTAATGTTTCAAGGGATGCAGAATGCAAAACTCTAATCGAAATGTTGTTAACGATTTGTATGTATGATTCTGCGAACTATAGTGCTATGATTCCACATGCCAATAAAACAAAAGGGCTATTGCCTAAAATAAAAAACTCGTTAATACATGATTATTTACAGATGCATTATTTTGAGCGCTTAGCATATGTAGAATTACTAAATAGTAATGTTGAACAGAGCCGAACTGTTTGTAATGAGATATTACAATCAGACTTAGATTTACAATTCATTAAAGCGACTGCTTTATGTTGTTTGGGTGAATCGTATATATTCACAGACGTTCTAAAAGCAGAACAGTACATTTTAAAGGCAATCAATAATCTAGAGGGTATACCTTCTTTCCAACAAACACGAAAATACAAGGCTTTTAAAACTACATTAGCATTTATTTATATAGAATTTGGTTTCAATTTAGATAAAATTGATTTTTCGTGTATTGAGGAAGCGGATGTAGCTTTTTATGAAGCGAAATATGGTGATAGAGAAGTAGCGAAAAGAATACTTAAAAAGATAGAAAATGACAATGACAAACTATCTCCATTTCAACTGTATTATCTCTCTTATGCATATCCGGAAAAAAATAAAGAATATTTGAATAAATCGTTGGAAGAGTTCGCTAAAAATGGTAATATATTTTATATAAAGGTTGTCCAAGCAGCCATAATGAAAGAGATGGTGAGTTAATTGAAAAAGTTTATTGCAACAGTTTTATGTACGCTCGCACTAGGATTTGCACTTCAAACTTCAGTTGATTTAACTAAGGTTCACCAAACAAAAGACCAAAAAGTATCAGAACATTATGCAATGGACCCAGGAGGGCTTAGAGCTCCTACTGTACAATATCAGCAAGTAGACCCAGGTGGTCTATAAGTTATAAAAAAGACGCTACTTAATTGTAGCGTCTTTCGTACTTTATAGGGTGTCACATTTTTTGAAAAATGTCTAAAAATATGACGTTTGTGTTTTAATTCACAAACTTAAGGAGATATGGGGGAAGAATTATGGGGAATGTATTAGCGAATACATTATGGGAAATGTTGAAGGTTGGTGTATTAACAAAAGATGCTGAACAAAAAGAACAAGTAGAAAATATTACGGATATAATTAAAAAAGAAAAAAATGATTGTTAGCCTAAATGCTGACAATCATTTTTTATTTGGGCCCACAGCAGCCTTCATCATATCCAATAACATATCTTGTTTCTCTTTTGGCATTTTTTCTAACACATCAATTAGTTCATTGAATTCTTTTCTTAATTCAGTATACTGAACTGCATTTAACTCTGGATCGTCAGATCTTCCTAATAAGAAGTCAGCTGATACATTCAAGACATCTGCGATTATAACTAGAAGTTCATTAGAAGGAGAACTATAACTAGTCTCATAATTAGAAATTGTGGTTTTATTCATTTTAATTTCTGCATTCATTTTCTCTTTAATTTTTAACGCTAAGCCATCTTGAGTTAAGCCACGTTTTTTTCTGGTTTCTTTTATCCTCTGTCCCAAAGTAGTCATAAAATCACCCCGCTAATATATATTCTCCAAATTAGAAAAAAATAATTGGCTAAATAAAAGTACAATTAAATTGTACTTTGTTTGCAATACTTTTGCATTAGTTTTTTCAATGGTTTTGTTTTAGTTTTTGTATTTATGAATAAAAGTACAAGAAACTCAAATAATATTGTTGACAATCCAAATTTATTGGATATATAATGAACACAAGAAGTCCAAATAAGTTGGATTTTAGGAGGTGTCATCGTGGGAAAGAAACGACATAATTTAATCAATGCTCGCAAACGTAAAAAATTAACACAAGAAGCATTAGGAAAGCAGATAAATAAAAAGAAAACAGTAATAAGTAATTGGGAAACAGGCTATGCGACTCCAACACTAGGTGATGCATTACAACTGGCTCAAGTATTAGAGGAAGATGTTTTCATTCTTTTTTTAGGAACGTAAGTCCAATTTTCTCAAACTTATAGAATGAGAAGTACAAAATCACTTGTTACTTATATTTTGAGAGGAGCAAAAGAAAATGACTATCGAAGAACAAATCCAACAAGCGGTAACAAAAGCAATTCAGCCATTAATGGAACTTCTTCAAAATCAACAGTCGCAATCGAATCATCAAAAGCCGGTACTTACATTGGAAGAAGCGATGGAGATTCTGGGAGTAGGTAAGAACAGAATGTATGAAATTGTTAAAACTGATGGTTTCCCGGCATTTAGAGAAGGGAAACGTTGGATGATTATCACTCATAAATTTTATGACTGGATGGAAAAGCAAGCTGAAAAAATCGTATAGGAGGGATTTAGTGGAAGCGATGTTGGTTGAAAGTACATTCAGCCTTTTTATAACAGCGGTGGTTATCGTGTCATTCGTGGGTGGCGTAGCGCTATTAGATATATTTGCAAAGCTTATCAACGAGAAAGAACAGCTGAAGCAAGAAAATCAGCAATTAAGGAAGGTGAAAAGAATATGAACATTACAGTACCAGTTCTACAAAAGGATGTACAAAAGAAACAAACGTTAGATTCATTTTTGAAACATTGTGAGCAGAAGCAAATTGAAGCACTAAGAACACATGATGAAAAGTTATTGCGTGAGTGGGTAAAGGAAGCGCGCCTGGCAAGAAGAGAACTCGCAGCACTGTATCGAGCGAAAGAAAAGCACGATGTAGAACGTGAAAGGGATCGTAAAAACATTCTAAAGGTGATTAAGCGGTTAAAGAGTCAGGGAATAAATGCGGATTTGGTAGAAAGAGCGCATTACATAACTCTTTGCGAGGAGGTGAGTTAGATGATAGATAACCCGATGGCGATGCACAACGGATACGGAAAAGCGGATCCACAAGAACAAATGATAGACCATCCAATTGAGGATGCATTAGGTAATGAAATTCTGCCAGGTGATGAGTTCTTAATCGCACCAGATGGTGAAGTAATTTTGAGAGAAAACATCATGGATTACATGATTACGGAGCTTGGATTTGAGAAGAAAAGGGCAGGTGAAGAGTGATGGGAACTTACAATTTTAAAGTCAAAGGTGAAAATGATTTGATGGTTGGGCTTCATGTAGTAGAAGGAGATGAATTTGAAAGTATTGAGCAGATAATTCGGAAATCAATCATAGCATCACACGATATTGAAGTAAGTGTTCAAGCGACTTTTCTTGATGAAGAAGGTCTAAAAATTAATTTAGATATCTTTGTGAATGAACAGTTACTTGGAACATTGGTTGTACTTGATAGTTGGAAGAAGTTCATCGCACATGAAGGCATTAGTTTCAATTGGTACAGCTTCCCTTACGGAAAGATACTTCCGGCACAAAAATAAAAAAGCCCACGGCAATGGGCCTTTAAAAAGATAAGTTATAGCTAGTATATCACGGAAAGAGAGTGAATAGAACATGCAAGCAAAAGTATTGGTAAATACACTCAATATGGACCACGATCAGTGGTTGCAAGCACGTACACAAGGGATTGGTGGCTCAGATGTTTCTGCAATTGCAGGTTTAAATAAATGGAAATCAGCGGTTCAAGTGTTCCTTGAAAAAACACAAGCGATTGAAAAAGAAGATATACAAAGTGAATCGGCATACTTCGGCAACGTTTTAGAAGAAGTAGTTGCAAAAGAATTTACCAAACGTACAGATTTAAAAGTTCAACGTAGAAATGCTATTCTTCAGCATCCTGAATATCCGTGGATGTTAGCAAATGTGGATCGATTAATTGTTGGCGAGAAAATCGGACTTGAATGCAAAACGGCGTCGGAATATTTAAAAAAAGAATGGGAAGATGAAGAAGTTCCAGCAGCTTATCTCTTACAGTGTCAACATTATATGGCCGTAACTGGATATGAAGCATGGTGGATTGCGGTACTCATCGGTGGCAACAAATTTGTTCATAAAAAAATTGAACGCGATGAGGAATTGATCCAGTACCTTATCGATATTGAAAAAGACTTCTGGCTCAACAATGTTGAGAAGAATGAGCCGCCAATGTTTGATGGTTCGGATGCATCAACAGATTTATTAAAACACTTATATCCAGAATCCATTACAGATAGCTTTGTAAGTTTAGGCAAGCAAGAAGAACTTCTCATTGAAGCTCGTGATCAAGTGGATAGAGAGATTAAAGTGTTGCAAAAGCAAAAGGCAGAGTACGAAAACAAAATCAAAGCAAAGCTTGGTACAAGTGAAGCTGGTGGAACTGAAAACTACAAAGTTTTTTGGAAGTCATACATTACAAATCGTTTTGATAGCAAGCGATTTAAAGCAGATCATCCTGATTTATATGAGCAGTATGTTAAAGAATCTAAATCAAGAAAATTTACAGTTAAATAAGGGAGGAAATAAACAATGGCAACTAATGAAAAAGTTAAAAATCAATTAGCAGGTCGTAAAGCAAGTGCGCCAGTAACGCCTGAACAAACAGTAGAAGCGTACATGAAAAAGATGGCTCCACGTTTTGCGGAAGTATTACCAAAGCATATGAGCATGGATCGTATGAGCCGAATTGCATTAACAACGATTCGTACAAATCCAAAGTTACTTGAATGCAAAGTACCATCGCTTATGGGGGCTGTTATGCAAGCCGTACAGTTAGGGCTTGAACCTGGGTTGCTAGGACATTGCTATATCTTGCCATACAAGAGTGAAGCGACTTTCATTATCGGATATAAAGGCATGATTGATTTAGCCAGACGTTCTGGCCACATTCAAAGCATCTATGCACATGCGGTGTATGAAAATGATGAGTTTGAATACGAGTTAGGCTTACACCCTCAACTGAAGCATAAACCGTCATTTGGTGATCGTGGTGAGTTTATTGGAGCGTATGCAGTCGCACATTTCAAAGATGGTGGGCATCAAATGGAATTTATGCCAAAGAGTGAAATTGAAAAACGAAGAGGGCGTTCAGCTTCGGCAAATTCCAACTATAGCCCGTGGAAAACAGATTATGAGGAAATGGCAAAGAAAACAGTGGTTCGTTACATGTTTAAATACTTACCAATTAGCATTGAAGTGCAGTCACAAGCCCAGCATGACGAAGTGGTTCGCAAAGATATCACGGAAGAACCAGAATTCATTGAAGCTGATCCAATTGAAGTAGATCAATCAGCTGAAGGTAATGGACAAGCAGAATTCGTGATTGAAGGTGAATAACAAATCAAAGGTGCTACTCTCTCGCAAATTGTGGGAGAGGGCACAATCAAAAGATGATTTAAAACAGTCTATTGCACGTTATATACAAACTGGATATCCAGGTTATCGAATAGAGAAAGTCATTAAGGAAAATGAGTCTTACATCGCGATTTGCACAAGGGGGTAGACGGCATGAGCAATGCTGTATCTGAAATTGGAGGTTTAAACCTAAAAGGAAATGTGGTAGATCATGAATGGTTTACTCGCATCACTTTCAGTAATGGGAAACCACATATTGTAGCCATTATGGTTTTAAGTGAAATAGTTTACTGGTATAGGCCTACAGTTATACGTGATGAAATAAACGGAAAAGTCACGTATAAGAAAAAATTTAAGGCTGATAAATTACAAAAAAATTATCAACAGTTGGCTGATACTTTTGGATTTACAAAACTACAAGTAAAAAGAGCGTGTGATTTACTAACGGATATGTTTCTTATAAAAATTGAATTTCGTACTATCCATGTAGATGGAAAAGTTTTAAATAATGTGATGTTTGTTGAGCCAGTAGCTTCAGAAATTAAAAAGATATCTGCCATGTATCAACAAGTGAATGAGGACCCTGATGACTTAGAAGTAAATACCCTCATTACTTCAAAGTCACCACCCTCCTTACTTCAAAGTAATGACCCTCCTAACTTAGAAGTAAGGACAAATACAGAGATTACTACAGAGATTACTACAGATATAGATGATGATGATAACCATCATCCGTTAATTGATCCACAGTTTAAGAATAGCTTAGAACACCTAATGAAAAATAGCATTCCATTAAGTGTAATTGCAGAGCAGGAGTTAGGAGAGTTTTGTGATTCGTTTGGTAGTGACTTAGTAAATAGAGCGGTTGATAAAGCGATAGATGAAAATGCTCCAAGATGGGCATACATTCGAAAGATTTTAATGAACTGGCAAAAAAGCAACGTGAAAACATTGGCAGATGTAATCAAGCTTGATGAGGATTATAAAAACCAAAGAGGTGGTGTAGGAAATGCAACACGTAGGACACGCACTGGCAGAGGTTATGGTACGGGCAGAAGCTATGAGGAAGAAAATGCAAGCCGAGAACGCAACATGCCAAGCTTCATTAAACGAGTATAGATGTTTAAAATGTCAGGATTCAGAAGTAGTTTTTTACGAAGAAGTAAATCAGTTTGGTATGCGAGTGTCTATGCAAAAAGATTGTGAGTGCAAAGCGCAACGAGTAATGGAGCGCAGATTGAAAAACGCGATGATTCCAGAAGAATTTACAGATGCTCGTTTCGATTCGTACAAAAGAGAAACAGAGCAACAAAAGCTTCTCTACAAAACGATGGTGGAGTATCTGCATTATTTTAAACAGATCAAAGAGACAAAACAAAATAGCTTAGGTTTTGTAGCGACATTTGGAGAGTTACGAATTAAGCAATTAGAGCCAGCAAAGCGAGCACAAGCGAAGAGGGAACATAATAGTTTTGGACTTGGTAAAACACATCTTCAAGTTGCCGCAGCAAAGTATCTCATGAAGCGAGGGTATAGCGTACTGCTCATATCAGACGGAACTTTTATGGATGATCTCATTGCGGCCAAGATGATGAACGATGATAAGAAAGAATTTAACCGATTGTTAAACCACGCAAAACAAGTAGAGGTCCTCATCTGGGATGACTTAGGGAAGTCAAAATGGTCAGAAGCGAAAGAGAACCTCTACTATCAAATTATTGATTATCGGTATCGTCATAATTTACCGATTTTATACAGCTCGAATGAAGATGATGAAACATTGCCTGAAAAGATTGGTTATGCAGCAAAGAGTCGTTTGTTTGGAATGAGTAAACATTATTTAATCGCTGTAGAAGGCGAAGATTATCGTGAGAAGGAGTGAAGAAAATGTGCATGAAATGCAGTAACACTGGCGTAGTTCATAAAGAAATTTATCCTGGGATGATAACGATTGAGGGTTGTAATTGTGAGGTAGCAGAGCAGCAAGCAGCAACGCAAAAAGAAAATTGGGATGCTTGGATAGAAAAATTTGAAGGAGCGAAAAGGGGGTTACTGCATGAGCAACGTGTCGGTTGAGAAAAAGCTTGAGTTTATGGAATTTCTTCTAAGACACATTTTTAAAAAAGGAGAAGAAGGTTTTAAGCTGATCTACACATTTAAAAAGTATCTAAGGTTTTCAGACAGAATTCAATTTGTTGAAAACGCAAAGAAATACCCGTATGGCATTGAGATTTCAGCAGCATTTTCAGAAGGCAACACGTTTGCATTTTATAAACCGAATCTAACTGGTACGGAAGGAATAGCTGCATATAACCATTTCAATGCAAACGATGCTCCGATTTATATTCAAATCAATTTCAAAGGTAAGTACAAAGAGCCGTTATACATGGAAGTGCTTGAAGATGATGAATGCTCCATTGAAACGCATATTGACGGGGAAGATCATGATGAAATTAATCAGTTGATTAAATATAACCTCATCGACCATGCACTGGACACAAGAAACGAAGAACTTTTCCGTAAGTTGATTGCAAATTAAGGGGGAGATGAAGGGATGGCGGTTCTTTACAAATACAAACTCACAACCATTTTCGAACACTGGCCAAATGAAGAATTTGTAGTAGCAGAAACGGAAGGAAAAGCAAGATTCCTATATTGGCAAAAGTTCAGAACAAAGTTTCTAACGATGCCAATGGTTGAATTCATGAAGTTTGTAAAGTGCGAGAACGAAGGCGTTTTTGACATCAAGCGTATGTACAGTGCGGAAAAAGCTTTCAAGAAAATGCAGAATTACCGCAACCTACACTTTGCTTACATGGGTATGCGAGTAAACGTAGCTGGCATGTGGGGTACGATCGTTGGAAACTGGAAAACTAATTTGTTCGTTTTGTTCGATGGGGAACTTGAGAAGCATAACTGCCACCCTCATTGGGAAATTGCTTATTACGATGATGAGGGGAATGTGGTTCGAAGCTACCAGAAGGGAGAGTATGCGGTATAAGTAAAAAAGGACGAGCAGTGGTACCTGCCGTCCTTTATAGGAGAAAAATTATTCTGGATTAGAACTACGAATAACCAGAAAACGCGCTTTAAAACAGTGTTGTCAAAGATGTAATAATCTATGCAACAAAAAAGCTTAGTCGGAATTCAAAACACCAAATGGCTTGCATTGGTAACAGGCTCAAAAGTAGTATATGTAAAATGAAAAATTCCATACAAAAAGCAGACAACAAATTTGGTTGTCTGCCAGTGAGTCGAATGGATTAGCTAATTGTGATAAATTGCATTCCCATTACGAGAAGAGTGAAGCTGCTAGTTCAAACAGCTTGTTGGTATTATTTTCGATATTAAAAAAAATATACAGGAAAAGCAGATAAGTTAAGAACCTACCTGCTTCTGCTGTAACAAAAGAAAGAAGTATTAGCCGTGGATACGGCGGCTTGAAAATAGTATGTATTTTTATTGAAAAAATATTCAAGGGGTGAAGAAACATGGAATGTTTGATAAATGGTGTTTATGAAATCACTTTACTGATCAGTGAAGCGAAAGGGGAAAGAAAATAATGAATATCGCAAAATTAAGTGGATTACAAAAGATACTTGATAATCGGATTATTAAGCAACATGGCTTAGAAGATCAAAACTTAGTTAGTAATTTAATTTTGGCGCTTCAAGTAGAAATCGCTGAATTAGCAAATGAAACACGCTGTTTTAAACATTGGAGTAATAAAGGACCAAGTGATAGAGAAACCATTCTGACAGAGTTTGTGGATGGATTACATTTTATTTTAAGTATTAGTAATCAGTTGGATGTCACAATAGAATTTCGTTGCGAAGATGAAACGGAAAAAACAATGGTTGGAACATTTAACAAGCTATTTTATTACGTAGGAGAAATGTGGGATACAGCACACAATTATTCAGGCAGTAAATTGCAAATAGCAGATGATGTTGAAATAGTTTTTAATTTGTTTATGGAATTAGGAACAAAACACCTCGGCTTTACTCATGAAGAAATTGAGCAAGCATATCTGGAAAAAAACAAAGTAAATCATCAACGTCAGGATGATGGATATTGAGTAAGTACAACAATAAGAAAGTTGAGTTAGATGGTCGTGAGTTTGATTCAGAAGCTGAGTCTAAATATTATGAGTTGTTAAAAGAACGGCAAGCTGCAGGGGAAATTCAGTCAATTGAATTCCAACCAGCGTTTGTATTACAACCAGGCTTTAAAAAGAATGGCAAACGATTTGATGCAATTACATATAAGGCAGACTTCATGATCTATTTGCCAAATGGTGATGTAGAAGTCATTGATGTAAAAGGTGTAGAAACGGACACTTTTAATATTAAAAAGAAAATGTTTGAGTATAAATTTCCGCACTTGTCACTTGTTCTAATTGGATATAAAACAAGGCAAAAGAACAAAAAGCCAATTTATCATTTTATGTATCTTGATGAGCTGAAGAAAATGCGTAGGGAAGCAAAAAAGCTAAAAAGCAAAAAAATAAGCTAAATAAAGGGAGCGGATTATATGTCATACATCGAATTCAAACCAACTTTAAAGAAAGTAAATCTTAAAGCGGATGGTAAGAAAGAAATTGTGTTGGAAGTATCAGATTTATCGTTAAAAGGTAAATTGGATGCTTTATCTGATCTGATTGATACAAAAGTGTTAATTGCATTGGAGTCCATGCAAGTTAGTTTTAATGTAACAATTAACACGAAAACAAACGAGCCTGTAACGCAGTATGAAGTTGATGATAAAGGTATCGTGCAAGAGGTGAAACCATCATTTGAGCAGTTAGAAGCTGACTTTGATATCCCTGAAGAAAAGATTCAAACTCGCGAAGAGAAAGAACAAGCGGATCGTGAAATCGTTGATGAGTTCATTACAAGTGGCTTAGCACCAAGCTTTGATGGAATGCCAAATAAAATGCCTGAAATCGTGAAACGCCGTCTGGAAGGTGAGTCTTACTTGAAGCTTGCGAATGAACTTAATATGTCATCAGGACAAATTATTGAGGTGATTGATGAGTACCGCAAGCGTGTCGCTCCATTAGCGATTAAATGGCACGAATGGAAAGAGAAGCAGCCTGATGTAGCAGAGCAGCCAAAGGCAGAAGAGAAACCGAAGGAAGAAACAGAGACAGAAGAAACGGTTGTAATGGAAGAAGAACAGGTGCAAGAAAAAGAATCGCAATCTTCTGAAGAAAGTGAACCTGCAGATGAGGATAAGCCTTTCGATGAAAAATTAGAAGACTAATAAAAGTAGGTTGGTAGTATGAAAAGTTCGTTGTACTACCTGCCTTTCAATCTCATATGGGGTGATGGATTGAACAAAACTGAAAAACGTAAGGTCCGACTTAGGATTTTAAATATACAGGATGACCAGTGCAAAGGCTGTACGAAGGTTCCGAAATACAGTAATACGAGCACGAACCATAAAACTTCTTGGTGCGCTGAGAATTGTGAAATCGGTAAAAAACTAAAAACATTAGGCGAAAGCCTACTTGAGGGGAGAACGGAACATATGGCTGAACAAAGAAATTGGGATCAAATATGTGCGACTGCTGAAAAATTACGTGCTTCTGATGAAAAGAAATGGACTTGGGGGAAAATCGGAGCAGAGTTTGGAGTAACAGAAGGTAATTTGTATTATCACGTTTCTAAAAGACGTGAAGCAAACAGAACGCCTAATAAGCGTGTAGGCGTATCGAAGAAACCTCATAATACAAAACCATCACCACAACCTCAAAACGTTGAGGAAACGAAAATTGAACCGCCAGAATTAAAACCAGTAGTTATTGAGCATATCGAGAAAGTAGAAACGCTAGATGTTTCTTGGAAAGAGCGATTAAATGGCATTCTTGATGAAAAAGATGTACTGCAAAAAGAGTTACGTGAAGTATCAAAAATGTATGAGGAATTAAAAGGTATAAAAGAAAAATTAGCGCAAGATTTATTCGCAGAAACAAAATTACGATTTGAAACGGAAGATGCATTAAGGTTATCACAAAATCAGCTCCAATCTCGTGATGAGGATTACAACACATTACTTAACGAATTTAATGCGATTACGGAAAAGAACCATGAACTAGAGCATGACCTACGAAAAATGCATATCCAAGTTGGTGCTGCAAATGAAACAGCAGAGATGGAAAGAAAGCATCGTATTGAGCTGCAAGGAAAAACACAAGCGCTTGGTATGGCGCTCAAAGTAGTTTTGTAGGTGAACGGTATGAAACTGACAAAAGAAGAACGAAAAGAGATCACATACCAAATTGGTGACATTATCGACCAGAAATGCAGACGTTGTTATTATAATCGCTCATCCAACGAAAGTTTTAGTGTTAATGAATGTAAAGCATGCCCGACTGGTGATAAATTACGCCAGTTGGGTAGGTATTTTGATACACAACCAAAAAAGAACGGTGGGCCAAGAAAGAGAATTCCAGTTGGATTAACACCTGAAATCGTAAGAGGTTTAAATAAACAGGGAATTCCAGATAAGGAAATCAGCATTATGTATGATCGCAGCTTTACCTATGTTGGAAAGCTTAAAAAGAAGTGGGAAAGTGAAGGGAAATGGAAAGGGCCTACCAATATGAGAGAAATCAAAAGGGGTGGAGCGAATGCCTGAAATAGTTGATGTGAAAGCCATGTCGGATGATGAGTTTGTGAAGAAATATAAAAAGCTAGTTTATAATTTCGTTTGGCGAAAATACGGTTCAAATTTAGAATCGATTAAAAGTAATACGGGATTAGAAATAGAGGATTTAATTCAATGTGGCATGATTGGGTTACTTAAAGCAAGAGAAGACTTTAATCCAGCATATGGATGCAAATTCTCCACTTTAGCGATTCCGAAAATGCATGGAGAAACTACCAGGGCAATTATAGCTAATCAAAAAGTGAAGATTGCAAGAGAAATATTTTACTTGAAAGGTAGAATTATTAGAGGGAAATTAACAGAAGAAAAACCAGAGATCATCAGTCAAAAATTAGGCGTATCTGTTGAGGATGTAGAAGAAGCTTTGCAATATCAACAAATTCCAAGTTCTTTAAATGAATTAGCATTTTCAACAGGAAGTGGAGATACCGATTTAACACTTGAACAGATGCTAATTGATGAACGTTCAGAGAATGAAACTGAGAAAGTTGAACATGCAATAATAGTTGGTTCTTTTGTTCAGACATTACCAGATCGAGAAATGATTGTATGGGATATGTATTCAAATCATATGTCTCAAGAAAGTATTGGGAAGAAAGTTGGAGTTACTCAAACTCAAATTAGTCGGATTTTAAAACAGATCAATCAAAGAGCTGCAGCTTTTGGGAAAGCTCAGGGAGTTGCAAAGTAGTACCAATTTTGAATCTTATACAGAAAGGTGGAGTTATATTATGTTTTGGTTAGGATGCTTTCTAGGATTCATTGTAGGTTCAATGGTTACATGTACGCTAATGTACTTTGGTTTTAGAGCTGAAGAAAACAAAAAAGCAGCTATGCAAAGAAGAATGTTAGATGAATCAGTAAAGAAGGAAATGGAGCAACTGAAAGAAATGAAAAATGATGAAATGAAAGCTCAATAAAATCTCTATCTGATTGGAGGAATCAACATGATTTATGAAGTGATTGAGTATTGCAGTCAGTGTGATAGAAATATAGAGAATTGTGATTGCTGTTGCAATAAGTGCGATGAGTGGCTACACGAATGCGAGTGTAAACAAAATAAAAAGTCCTAGTTTAAAATGCTAGGACTCAAGTCAGTAAAGTTGTTGCAATTGTCGATTCCATATTACTGACTGTTAGGAACTTTCATAGTATAACTAATTATTAATTATAAGTATATATAAATTTTTAAAAATTCTACGAAATCGTTATTTGAGTAGAAAACGAGGTGAGAGGATGAGTCTTACTTTTATAGACTTATTTGCAGGAATTGGCGGTTTTAGAATGGGCATGGAACAGGCAGGACATAAGTGCCTTGGATATGTAGAATGGGACAAGTTTGCTAGGAAATCATACGAAGCAATTCATAATACAAAAGGAGAGTGGACGGCACATGACATTACAACCGTTACAGACAACGATCTTCGATTATTTAGAGGAACAGTCGATGTTATCTGTGGAGGATTCCCTTGCCAAGCCTTTAGTATCGCTGGAAAACGATTGGGATTCGCAGAAACTAGAGGAACTTTGTTCTTTGAAATTGCTAGATTCGCCAAAGAAATCCAACCACAATATTTACTCCTTGAGAACGTCAAAGGCCTACTCAATCACGACGGGGGGAACACATTTAGAACAATCCTCACCACGCTTGATGAATTGGGGTATGATGCGGAATGGCAAGTACTTAACAGCAAAGATATTGGACCAAATCCAGTCCCGCAAAACCGCGAGAGGGTGTTTATTGTTGGACATTCTCGAAGACACAGTAGACGAGAAGTATTTCCTATCGGAAACAGCTACAGAGAGGTTAGTGATGTACAAGGACAACAAGCATACGCCAATACACTCACAACAAGAACAGGACAAGCAAACGGGACAGGATCGTATATTCTTGAACGTGAACAGCATGACGAAAAAGTGAATGTTGTAGGTATGCTTGATATTAAGGGGAAAGATCAAATAAGAAGAGTTTATGGAACAGAAGGGCTTTCTCCTTGTCTTACTACAATGCAAGGTGGTGGGCAAGAACCGAAGATCATTCAATATAACATCGAAATGCCTGTGACAGTTAGGAAGTATGAAGTTGATATAGATGGTCTAAAACGATTATTAAAAAAATCTAAGGTTAGTAGTGGGAAAAGCATTAAACAAATTGCTGATGAATTAGAAGTAAAAAAGACAACTGTAGAACATTGGTTTAGAGGTGATCAGTGTTTTTCTATTCCTGATGCAGATATATGGTTCAAATTAAAAAAAGTATTAAATATAGAAAATAATACATTCGATGCAAGTATTACTGAGTTTATTGAGAAACCAAATGAATATGAAAAGGCTGGGCGGGTTTATCATGTGGATGGACTAGCACCAACATTAACGAGTACATCAGCAGATGAGAAAATTATTCAACCTGTAAACAAAGTGAATGAATGTAAATTGGCTGGAATGTTGGATTTAAAGGGATATAATGATTTTTCCCGTAGAGTTTACGATCCTAATGGAATTGCAAGAACACTAATGGCAGGTGGAGGTAATTTAAACGATAAAGCAGGTCAGTATTTAGTAGATTGCAATCCATATAGAATTCGTAGATTAACACCAAGAGAATGTTGGAGATTACAAGGATTCCCTGATTGGGCGTTTAATAAGGCTGCTGAAGTAAATTCTAATAGTCAGCTTTATAAACAGGCAGGAAACTCAGTGACTGTGCCAGTCATTTATGAAATAGCAAAGAGATTGGTATAAAAGAGCAGATAGCAAAAGCTAACTGCTCCAATCATGGAATATGGATCGAAATGGGTTGTCTACAGTATTGACGTAATATTAAGTTTTATTCAAGGGAGAGAAGGAAATGAGCGCTGAACACGAAAAGTCACGATCCATATACAGATATCCTGATGGTGGAGTAATAAGGCTGGAATACAAGAAAAGGGGTAAAAGTCTAGGCTATGCAAAGCATCCGAGATACAGGTTGTATTATAAAGGGAAAAGAAAAATGATTGGAAGCTCCAGCTTACTTACTATTCAAGATGCAATCCGTATTGGTAAAACAAAGAAATATGAAATTGAGAATTCGATAGAATAATTTTTTGATAAATAAGTAGATCGAGCGGAGGGGAACCGTATCGTATGAATCAACCTTCTAGATATGTAAATGAAAAGGAAATACGGCCTTTCGTGATAGAAGAGTTACGAGATTACCGTGTGCTGAAAGTGAAATTTAAAAATATTCAAGAACGGACGGAATTTGGAGCAGAATTGATGTTTCCAGAGCTTAGAAAGAGTACGCAGGATGAAATAAGATACAAACAATTGAAAAGGGCATTTGAAGAAGCGCTGGATGAAGATGAGCAAAGGGTGCTGGAAGCAAAATATATGAGCGGTAAAGAGTTGAATAATGATTACCTGGCTATTACTTTAGGTATGAAAGAAGGTAAGTTTTATCGGAAAAGGAAGTCAGGAATTATCAATTTTGCAAGAGCGTTAAACATGATATAAAAATGAAAGTTTTGGGGTACCATTCAGGGCAGTATTTTGGGCAGTGAATTGGGTACCTTTTTACATTGGAATCAGAGGTACGATATTCCTACAGTTAATTGTTCTTCGAAAAGAGCATAATGTGGGGATAACGTATCTATGCGCTCATAATCAATGATCATAGCCCCTTTATCAAAACGTTACCGGAGAACGGGCATGGGCGGTAAGAATCCGCAAAAAGGACGAAAAGACCAATTACATTTATACTTTCAGCCACGGTACATAAATGCCGTGGCTTTTATGTTTCTTATTGAGCCTGGTATATTTGCTAGGTTGATTGGTGACATAATACATCTCTTTATATATTTTAATCCATAAATTTAGTATAATGTATAGAATCGAGATTATAGAAAGAGGGGGATTAAATGAATCCACAGACGACATTGGAAGCTGCAAAAATCGCTGCAGAAACAGCTGCAAAAAATGCTCAAATGACTTCGCTAATGGCACTTATTACCGCTATAGTTTCACTGGCGGGTGTAGCGTTTGCTAGTTATATGTCATATAAAACAGCAAGAAGTACCAATGATATTACAGAGAGTCTAGGAACACAAAATCTTGAAGCTTTGAAACAAAAACGATACATCGATGCAATTAGTACTGAGAGGGTAAAATGGATAAATACTATGAGGGATAATTTTAGTGCGTTCGTCAAGAATGTAAACCTTCAAGTAAGTGATATTAGAAATTTAACAAGTGAAGAACATAAAATGGAGAATGTATACCGTCAAATGAGTGGTGTTAGCGAATTAAAAAGTGAACAACGTAAAGTTGTTGAAGAAAAAATGATTGAAAGACTTAACGAGATGATGTACATAGGTAATCATATCTATTTCTTATTAAACCCTACTGAGCCTATTTGTATAGAGATTAGAAAACTGCAGGTTCAAATTGTTAAATCCTTGGAGAGATTTAATGGTACTGAATTTAATTATGCGTGGATGACAGATGCAATAGATGACTTAGGTTTTTTCTATCAAGTAGTACTTAAATCCGAATGGAAAAGAGTCAAAGAAGAAAATAAAACAGGCGAAGAAATTGATGATGTTACTATGAATAATATTTATATAGGTGTAGCAGAAAAGCTAGATAAAGATGTTTATAACAAGTATTTTAATCAATCGGAAAGTTAAGGCGTTCATTTAGAGTGCTTTTTCTTTTGCGCTTCTTACCGAATTAAGTATGGATCCGCTAGTTTCAAAAGAAGTATAAATTTTTATATATAATTATAATGGAAATGAGATTTATAATGGGATAAAATGGTTTGGTAATTACTTTGTGGAAGGAGAGCTTCATTTGACCAGTATAACCCCAGGAGAATCAGCAATCGTAGTTGCCTTTATAACAAGCATTAGCACCTTAATTGTTATGTATTTTAATAATAAAAAACAAGATAATCGTTGGTATGCGGAATTTTTCTTGAAAATGAAGGTAGAAGCTTTAAATGATTTTCGTCAAAAATCAGCAGTAGCAATGAAAAGTATGGAATATTTTTGCTCTGAAAAAGGCAATTTTGAATTGCTGAAAACCTTAAATTTGAAAGAAAAGGACCCACATCATCAACCGCCAAAGCGAGATTACACTACAGTGTATATAACTGAAGAATCAAAAAATAGATTTATCAATTTAACTAATGAAAAAGCGAGATTATTAGAAGAAGATTTTTTGGAATTAGATAAATCCTATAAAGTAATAGCAATATATTTAATTAAAGAAGAGAAAGAAATATTAGAGAAGTTTATTGAAGAAATGCGGAGATATGAACATTTTATATCAGGGAATATAAAAAACTTTGGAAATGGTGAAGATATTCGTTTGTTGGAGAATTTTATTCATTATTCAGCTACTGTTTATAAAGAAGGCTATCAGAAATTAAAGGTATATGAAAATGAAGCAGATAATGTTCTATTTAAACATTTACTACCTGGAAAAGTAAAGGGATTAGTAAATTGATTATTAAAAAGCAACCAGATGGTTGCTTTTTAATTTGTACAAAACAAATCCGAACGTGAGGTGGCAGGTGAAATGTAAATGGCGAGACAGCGTAGTCCAGACCGTGATAAAGCATTCGAAATATACAAAGCAAGTAATGGTGAGAAGCCACTTGTTGAGATTGCAAAGGAATTAAACTTAAAGCCATCTCAAATTAGAAAGTGGAAATCACAAGATAAATGGGACGAACAATTAAAAGGTAACGTTACTATTGCGAAAAGGAGCGTTACTAATGTTAAAAATCCCAAGACAAAAGCCAAGTTAAAAAAGATGCTAGATGATAAAGAGCTGACTGAACAAGAACGGCTCTTTTGTTTGTATTACGTAAAGTATTTTAACGGTACGCAAGCTGCATTGAAAGCTGGTTATGCCAAAAGTAGCGCGCATGTAACGAGTAGCCGGTTACTGAGAAGAGAACGTGTAGCATCGTACATTCGTGAGATTAAAGGTGAAATGGTAGAGAATATATTTGTGGAAGCGATGGATGTATTGAATGAGTACATTAAGATTGCTTTTGCGGATATTACGAATTACGTAACCTTTGGACAAAGAGAAGTAGAAGTTATGGGGCCGTTTGGACCTGTAAAAGATGAAGACGGAAAACCAGTTATGAGAACCATTAGTTATGTTGATTTTAATGAATCTGATATGGTTGATGGCTCTATCATTGCGGAAGTAAAAAAGGGCAAAGAAGGCGTGTCTATCAAGCTTGCTGACAAGATGAGAGCACTTGATAAACTGGCGTTGTACTTCGATTTAGTGCCTGATAACTTCAAACGGAAAATTGAAGAAGAGCGTCACAAGATGGAAAAAGAGATGCATGATGCGCAGATAAAGAAAGCTAACGCTGAGACAGAAAAGCTATCCGGAAAAGGAAAGAATGAACCAATCGAGATTAAAATCACCAGAAAGAGTGAGCGATCATGATTGTTGAAAAAGAAGTGAATCCTCGTTTTGAAGACTTTCTGTTCGATTGGAATCATAAAAATTACTTTCTTGTTGGCGGTTATGGATCATCTAAAAGTTATCATGTCGCGTTAAAAATCGTTTTAAAGCTATTGGAAGAGAAGCGCAAATGTCTTGTGATACGTGAAGTATACGAGACCATTAAAGAGAGCTGCTTCGCTCTTTTTGTAGATATCATTGAAGATTTAGGCTTATCGGATTCCATTCGACCAACTGAATCACCAATGAAAATCAAATTCCTAAACGGAAGTGTAATCATTTTCCGCGGTATGGATAAGCCAGAAAAAATAAAATCTGTTCATAATGTATCAATGGTGTGGCTAGAAGAAGCATCAGAAATCAAATATGAGGGCTTTAAAGAAGTGAAGAAACGTATGCGTCATCCATCGTTAAAACTACACATGATTCTCTCAACAAACCCTGTTAGTGTCGATAACTGGGTCTTTTTGCATTTCTTTAAGGATGAAGCGAATGAGCGAATTGTGTTAGATGATGAGGATCTTTACGAGAAACAAACGGTTGTTGTAAAGGATACGTATTACCATCACAGTACAGCGGATGATAATTTATTCTTACCTCAATCCTACATCGATGAATTGGATGAAACGAAAGAATATGATCCAGACCTGCACCGCGTTGCGAGATACGGTAAATTTGGTGTGAATGGTGTGAAAGTATTACCGCAGTTCGAAATGATGGACGCTGAAAAGATGGATGAAATCATAAAGAACCAGCGCAAATTGATGCTCCGCGTTGGAATGGACTTCGGTTTTGAAACATCATATAACGCTGTGGTACGTATGGCGATTGACCATGAGAAAAAGTACCTTTACTTGTATTGGGAGTACTACAAAAATAAGCAGACTGATCCACAAACTGCAAAAGATTTAATCGAATTTAAAGAATCAGGTGAACAGATTAAAGCGGATAGTGCAGAGCCGAAAACAATCGCGTACTTCAGGCAAAAAGGATTTGAAATGAGCGGTGCTAAGAAATTCCAAGGCTCACGATTAGCAAATACCAAGAAGGTAAAGCGATTTAAGAAAATATTCTGCTCCACTGCTTGCCCGAATATGAAACGAGAACTCAAGAATTTAACATATAAAAAAGATAAAAACGGAAACATCATCTTGGATGAATTTAATATAGATCCACATACTTTTTCTGCTATCTGGTATGGCTTAGATGGTTATGAAGTATCTGACTTGAAAGAGCTGAGTCATGCTAGTGCATTTGAACGTGTATTCTAGGAGGTGCGTTATGTTTGAACGCTTAAAAGAGTGGTTCCGCACCCTTTTTAAACGAAAAGGAGGTGTGAGTGTGAAGGAGAATTATACAGAAAAGCTAAAGCAAAAAGATTGGGAATTGCTGAATGAAATATTAAAAGAGCACGATAAACTTTTGTTGGATGTTGAAAAAAGGCAGAAGGTATTTGATGGTGACTTTGATATTTTAGAGCGTAAACCGAAACGAGCAGATGATCCAAACCATCGAATTGTAGTAAATTACTCCAAGCTTATTTGTGGTATGCCTACTTCATACATGCTAGGGAAACCAGTAAGTTATGATGTACCAGATACGGTCATTGAAAAGGGAGTAAGTAAAGAAGTAGTTGAACAATTTAGGGATGAATTAAAGTATGTGCTAGAAGAAAATGATGACCATGCAATTGATTATTTGAATACGAAACGCGGATTGATTGCAGGTGCTGCGACAGTTCTTTTTTATTTTGATGCGATGGGTGAGATTAAATACAAATCCTATCTAATTAATGAGTGCTTCCCCGTATTTGACCACAAAGGGGACATACTTGCTGCTATTCATCGTTACAAAACCAAAGTTGGCGATGAAGAAATTGAGCATGTGGAAGTATACGATGATGTGACAGTTACGTATTTAATCAATGAGAACGGTACGTTTAAACTGAATAGTGATTATGATGTGAATCCAATGCCACATTCAATCCCGGTTGTACCTGCTGCATATTTTCAAAACGGTGAGTTCGCTAAACCAAGGGGTGGAATGGTTCAGTATGGTCCGAGTAATTTATCGGATGATATTATTTCACAACTTGAAGAATTAGCACGCTTGATATCGGATAACTCAAATCGATTAGACGTATTCTGTGATCCGTATTTATTGTTCAATGGGGTTAAAGTTGCTCCGGAAGAAGGAATGAAAATGCGTCAGGCTCGTGCAATTAGTATAAAAGGAGAACCAGGAGAACCAGTCGATGCGAAATATCTAATTGCTGATATGAAGAATGAGCCGATTGAATGGCAAGCGAAAACAATGATTGATTCAATCTTTGAAACCTCTCAACTACCTAAAATATATAAGCAGGAAGCGCTTGGAGATTTATCCGGCGTTGCAATAGAGCAATTATACGCCCCACTTGATTTACAGGTGAATGAAAAAGAAATATACCTGCTACGATACATTAGACGTAAGTTCATGATTATTACTTTAATGCTCAATGCACAGAAATTAATTGAGAGTGGTAATAAAAATCCAGCAGAAGCGTTAAAAGAAACATTGAACCCGCGAAATGAGAATAACAATTTATACAATCATAAGTGGATCTGGTGGGAAATTCATCGTAATAAACCACAAAACGTGAAAGAAATTATAGAAATGCTTAATAAGTTGGAAGGTCGATTATCTAACTTTACATTACTTCAGCAGAATCCGCTTGTTGAGGATGTTCAAGAAGAACAGAGTCGATTGGAACAAGAAGCAGCAGAGAGGAAATCCGTTGACTTGAAGAACATCGATAACCACATCAAAAACCGTGATAAACGCATGCAGAAGAGCGACAAAACGGATGATGAATTATGAATCATGAAGAATTAAAAAAGCTTCAGGAAATGGCAATAGAACAGCAGAGAAAGCTCATTCGTTTTAAGGATGAGCGTATTCGTGTGCTGCTTGAAGTATATGCAGAGTTCTTACAAGACATCGAAAAAGAACTATCGTACCTATATACAAAAACAAGTTTAGGTTCTCCTGAAGATGCATGGGATTGGGACGAAATCAGGAGAGGAAAAGATTTAGAAGCAATCCTAAAGCAGATGGAAATGAGTATCGATCGTATGAATGGAGAAGTAACGGGCGTAATTACTAACTCTATAAAAACGGTCGGTGTTGTTGATTATGCATTTGCTTCTTACATCGCTGCTGCTCATATACAAGGTTATATTATTGTTCCTCCTGTAATACCAGAACGCGCTATCAAGACACTGTTAGAAAAGGATTGGGGTCACGGTCACTTCTCGGACAATTTATGGGGGCAAACAGAGAACTTTAAGGAACATTTACGCACAACATTGGTCAATTCCATGCAACGTGGTGAAAGCTTCCGTACTACTGCAATTAAATTGCAAGAGCAAATCGGTCAAGAAGCATATAAGAGCGAACGTCTTGTACGTTCTGAAATTATTACTGCCAGTAATGAAGCGAAGAAAGAATACATGGTTGATTTTGATAAGCGTAGTAATGAATTAGATATGGAATTACTCAAAGCAATGAAGGTACTGGAAACATTGGATAATAGAACGTGTAAAAAATGCCAAGCGATGGATGCGAAAGAGTTCTCTGTAGAAGAAGCGAAGAGCGTTCCAGCTACGGAACATCCAAATTGCAGGAGAACGTTTGTAGCAGTTATACGAGGTTTTGATAATTCAAATCGTAAACGTGCCGCGAGAGATTTGAAAACCGGAAAAACATATCGTACGAATGCGAAGAATTATGAAGAATATGCAAAAGAACAAGGTATAGATACTGCTGCTGATTATAGTAAGCAGCACAAGAAACAGGAGAGTGAAGAGTGATGAAATCATTATATAAATTACGTTTAAACTTACAATACTTTTCGGACCCGAATCCGCCAGTTGATCCACCACAAGACCCACCACCAACAGATCCGCCTAATGACCCACCTGTGACATATACGCAGGAGCAACTGGATACACAGATTACTGATGCGAAAAAGGCAACAGAAACGCAAGTGAAAGCTGATTTTTATAAGAAATTAGGTGTTGAGTCGTTTAAAGATTTACAAGATAAATTAGGAGCTTCAAGAACGAAAGAAGAAGCTGATGCAGTATTACGTACTACTAACGAAACGTTGTCATCAGAAAACGGCAGCTTAAAAACAGAACTAGCATTTGTAAAAGCTGCCACTTCATATAAACCACATGATGCTGATATCCTATTCGCTACGGTGAAACCATTATTACAAACGGATCCTGATAGTGGAGAGATTACGAACATGAAAGAAGTACTTGAGCAAGTGAAGACAGATAAACCATTTTTATTTATGAGTGAAGAGTCAACAGGTGGCGGTCAAGGAGGTGGTGGTCAACAAAGACCAGGAAGTACTGCACCAGGCGGTGGAACTCCACCTGCATCTAAAACAGACTACGATTTAGGGGCAGAATTAGCGAAGAAACGTAGTCAAAAAAATTAAGGAGTGAAGCGAATTGAATCTATATCCACGTAAAGATACAGTTGTTTCTGGTAAAGAAATTCTGCGTGATGTAGTTGGTTTAAAAACAATTACAGTAACGTTAGATTTCACTGCATTTACGGCTGGTATTATTCCTGCCGGCACATCATTAATCTTTGATGCAACAACAAAGAAAACACGTCCATTTGATAAAACAAAGGATGCTGCATCTAATGAGCAAGTTTCGTTATTGCTCCGTGATATTCGCATCGATACAAACGATGTACAAGCAGTAGGGCTTGTTGGCGGCTATGTAAAAGAATCAAAATGTCCTGCGATTTTACCAGAGTTCAAAGCAAAAGCAAAAATGCTTGATATCAGATAAGGAGAGTGAAGCTGAATGAGTATCTTACAATTAGATGAATTTAAACGCGAAACCTTAATTGGTTATGTAGAGAATTTAACAATACCATTTGAATCGAAAACATTACCATTCTTACCTCGTGATAAGGATGTATACGGACTTACATTTGCATACGACATTTTTAAAAAGAACAGTAATGTCGCAGCGAACTTAGTGGAATTTGGTACACCTGCACCGTTACGTGACAAACAAGGCTTAGAGCGTGCAGTTGGTGAAGTTGCGAAGCTTTCACATCGTTACCGTTTTGATCAAAAAGACCAATTAACAATCATGAACACAAAATTTGATAAAGAGCGTCAACAAGTTATTGATCGTGCTTTTAATCATATCGATAACTTAAAGCTTGGTGTGGAAGAGACAGAAGAATACTTACGTTCGTCTGTATTATACAAAGGTAACATTAAATATGATTTAGATGGATTCTCGTTAGATCTAAAGTTTGATGTACCGAAAGCATTCGCTGCAACGAAAAAATGGAGTGATCCAGAGACATCCAATCCAATTAAAGACCTTGTGGATTGGATTGAGAAATTCAAGAAAGCAAACGCAGGTCGCCGTCCATTAGCAATTCATATGTCTAACTCGGCTTACCTTGATATTCTGCAAGCAAAATCAACTATTGGGAATATCAAAGGGGTAGCAGGTGGTATGGTAACACCGGATGAACTAGCAACGTATTTATCACGTTGGAACATCCCGCCTATTACAACAAATGATTTAGAAATCACGTTTGAAGATGGGAAGACAGAACGTTATTTACCAGAGCGCCGCGTTGTATTCCTTGGTATTGAGGGTAAGACTACATTAGGTTCAACTGTTCAAGGTCCTACAGTTGAAAAACAAGGACAACCAGGAGTATATGTTAAGCCTTGGAGAGAACAGAATACAGAAAATGAATTCATCGAAATCGGAAAAGCTGCATTCCCTGAGCTTTCATATCCATCAGGCGTAATGCAAATCGATGTGTGATGAAGAGCTTACTTACAGCAGATGAAGCGAAAAGCCTATTTGCTGAACTAAATAACGTGAGTGATCTGGAAGCCGCTTTGTTACGAGCTTCTATTTTTGTGCGCTCAAAAGTGAAGAAAATAAATGAGCAAGTCCCTGATGATATCAAACTTGCCATCTGTTATCTTGTGAAAGACGAGAAAGAACCGCAACAGGTGAAGAGTATTGAGCGTTCTGATTACAAAGAAACATTTGCTGATAAAGGTACATCTTATCGTGGCCTTGCAATGGATCTACTTGAGCCATATATGCAAACAGGGAACGAATCAGGGGTGTTTTTCTTTTGAGTAGATATGAATCGATACTTTTTCACCGAATGACGGTTTCTCGTATTGTTTCTGATGGGAGTGAGTACGACAGTAAGCAGGAGTTGAAAGCAATTGCTACTGATCAGCCGTGCGCTCTTGTTAAGAAAAACCAAAGCAAAGTGAATGAAGTAATGGGTAGAGTCGAAATTGACAATGTAGTCTTCATTCACACGCTTTATCCTGGTATAAAAGCAGGAGATACAATCGATGTATACGATCCGAAGACGAAATATGTTTTAGGACGTTATATCGCTTCACATCCATATCCAGTATTTGACCGAGAAGGCATTCATCATTTTGAGATTGACCTAAAAGGTGAGGTGACGGTATGAGTGGCGGTATGGAAGGTGGATTTGTTCTCGAAGGATTCGATGAATGGATGCATCAAATGAAAAGCGTTATTCAAGGCAGATTGCCGAGAATGCTTGAGTTATGGGCCGAAGCATTAGCGCTACAATTAATGTCAATGGTGGCAGAGAAAACGCCAGTTGATAAAGGAGCATTACGAAACTCTTTCTTGTCTGCTGGTGCAGGTGCAAATGGTGACGGTTCTGTTTTCTTGAAAGTGGGTATGGGAGAAGGAATTGAAATCATTGTTGGTTCAAATATGGAGTACGCTGAGTACGTGGAAGCAGGTCATCGTACAAGACGTAGTGGGATGAGCCGAGAAGCTGCCAAAGAAGTGGGGAAATGGGTGGAAGGTGCTCATATGCTCGAGGACTCTTGGCATGAATTTGAGCCGGAAGCATTACGCTGGCTTGAAGACAGAGTGGGAGAGATTATGAATGAACTTGGTTTCGTGTGATTTAACTAGTGTACTAAAATTCATTCAAACTACCACTGGCATAAAAGGATATACGACAAGAAGGAGGCAGGAAACAGAGCCTCCTTTTTTCTATTTACAAACGCCAGTCGGTAAACCGTATCAGGATTCAGTAGGGTTTCATCGTTATCGACCACTGATCCACGGTACATTGTTCCTGGATAAAGAAACACCAGAAACACAAGCACTGCAATTTCAAGTGAAGTTGCAAGCTGCATTAATGGGATGCAAATATGACATTTCATTAGTAGATGAGAATTTCAAACAAACAAAAGGCCGTTTGGAGGATGTTGAGTTTGAAGCAAAGCAAGCTGATGTTGATGTGTGGACCTTCACTGTAAAAGGAGAACGCTTCGTGGAGCTTGTTGAACAACATGAAATCCTGCGTAAAGTTCATAACAATATCAGATTAAACGAGAAGTGAGGTGGCTGTAATGGCAAGTAAAGAAGAAAAACAAGCTGTTCCTGTTGTTCTTTATCCGGTAAAAGAGGTAGTGGAGAAAGCAGAAGAGTTATTTCATGTTCCAAATTATGTTGCTGGTGCTGCGCTTTCTGATTTAGAAGAAGTAGATGTGAATACAGCGCAAAAGAAAATTACTGCATTTTTAAATAGAGAGGTGAAGTAGCATGGCTAAACCGTTTAAAGATGGGAAGCACGAACTAGAAACAGGCTTTTATTCTTATGCAGAGCTTACTGTAAAAGGCGCAGTTGATAATACGGCTCGTGGTACATTAATCATGCCAATTAAAGCGGATTGGGGTCCTGAGAATGTAATGGTCGAATTAAATTCATTCGATGATAATCCATTCTTTGGACAAACAGCACATTTAGTGGATTTAGCACGTAAAACAAAGCTAAAAACATTAAAAGTCATGCGTTTAGCAACTGCTAGTGCGAAAAAGGCAACAGTTGCACTGGATACAGTGAATGTTACTGCGAAGTATGCAGGTACTCGCGGAAATGGTTTTAAAGTAACTGTTCGTCCACAGTTAGGTGAAGCAGGAGTAAAACAATTGATTCTAACTGAAGGTACGATTGAGTTAGATCGAGTTAGCTTTGCTACGATCGATGAGCTAATTACGAAAACAAAGTTCAGTTCCTATATCACCATTTCAAAAATTGATGGGAAAACAGAAACAACAGTTGGAGATGCGAATAATATCCCTCTTGTTGGTGGTAATAGTGGTGAGGTAGTAAAAACAGAAAACTACAGTGACTTTTTAAATCTAGCAAAAGCAGAAGTGTTTGACGGGATTGTATTTGATGGCATAACAGATGCAGCATTAAATACAATGTTAGTACAATTCGTTCAAACTTCTCGTGTATCTGGTCGTTTAATCACAGGTTATACAGCTGGTGAAGGTTCGACAGATATTGATTATTACGGTATCGCGAACTGCGTACAAAAAGCAAAAATTGATGAGCGTTTATATACGCCACAAGAAGTTGCAGTATACATGGCTGCAGCTCTTTTATCATGCCCACTTAATGAGAGTGTGGCACAGAAAGCAACGCCGTTTACTTGGGTTGAGAAGCTTTCTGTTGAGGAAACAAAAGGGCGTATTGCAACCGGAAATCTAGTGTTCTTCCAAGAGGGGCAGAAAGTGCGTTTCAATACACCAGTTAATACCATGACGACACTGAAAAACCTTGATGCAGTAATTGGTATGTCGGAAGAGTCTGATCCGGCTGCTACCATTCGCACACTGCAAAAGGTGAAGGTCGTACTTGGGATTGATTATATTACGAATGCTGAAGAAGTTATTTTTAATCGATACATTTCAAAAGCAAATACACAAGCGAAACGTGTAGCTGCTGCACAGGCGATTAAGGATGAATTATTAGAACCATTGGCACAAAAAGAAGTAATTGAATTAGGCTCATTTAATTGCTATGAAGATCCACGCCACACGCAAGACCTTGGAAAACCAGTGTACAAAGATGAATCGTTCTTTATCACCGAGTACACAATCGTTGATGCGATTGAAAAAGTGTACAACAAAAACAAGGTATCCTAAGGAGGTCTGCTAGATGTCTTTGTATGATAACAATTTACCAGTAGTTGATCCTAGAAATATTACTCGTGGGAAATACGGAGCTGTATACGATGATAAAGGAGAGCAATGGGTAGGGGTTTCGGAATTCGAAGGGAAAATTAAATTTGATAAAAAGAAAGTGGAACGTGCGAATGCTTTCTTAGATGGAAATAGAATTATGGGTGGTAATGGTTCAGGGAAAATGAAAATGTATCACACTGAAGATGCGAAAGCCTTAGCAATACGAATTTTAAAAAATCCAGATCAAACCTTCACAATAATTGGAGATTATCATGATCCTGATGAAATGGCGCAAGGAGCAAATATGAAAGTTGCCTTTAAAGGTGTGAGCTTTGATGAGGTAACTTTACTAGGCTTTAAAGTAAAAGACTTAGTCGATGATGATTTTCCGTTTACGTTTGATGATTTTGAAATTATTGAGTAAAGAGAGGGATAACCTCTCTTTTTTCTTTGCACATAAAATAACGCGTGAAAAACGCTAGGAGGAATACTTATTATGACTGAAATTAATGGTGGTTTAGCAAAAGTTCAATACGCAAGTTTAGATGATTTATTTGCAGTTAATACAGATGATCGTGTTCGTGGTGACATAACAGTACAAACAATTGATGGTAAATATCTTAAATTACCTATGAAGTCTGTAGATGCTGAAGTAGAACAAAAAATTCGTAAAACATCTACAACAAAAATCCCTCAAAAGAAAGGTATGCCACCTCTAGAGCAAATGAATGAAGCGAAATACAATGCTTTAATGATTGCTGCAGCTACAGATGAAACAAAAACGAATATTAATTGGAGTTCACCAGAGTTACAGAAAAAAGTGGGGGCAGCTGTACCAAACCCTGAATTCATCGTACCGAAAATTTTATCTTTAGGCGGTATTGTAAAAGCGACACAATTTATTGTTGAATTATCCGGCTTAGGTCAAGATTCAATGGAAGAAGAAATTGATGCAGTAAAAAACTAATTAAAACCGACCCTATGGCTTCATGGGCCCACAGGCTTTTTCAACAAAAGGATATCGATCCAGAAGACTTTTTTCTTATGAACCGTAAGAAGAAAGTCTTTTTAATTGCGTCCTGTTTGTATCAAGACGAAATAGATGAAAAAGCTGCCGAGGCCCAATAATGAAGGGCGGTGACTTATGGGTGAAAAACAGGTAACCGGTAAAATAAGTTTAGTGGATGCGATGTCTGCCCCGTTACGTCAAATGACGCAACACATGGAGCAAACAGCAAGAGCTGCAAGAGAATTAGATACTGCATTACGATTTCAGGGAACAAATGTTGTACCGCTTCACCAAGCAACGCAAAGTACATCGCAGTTAGATCATAATGTTGTACAGTTAACAAACCATTTACACCAATCGGCACAAGGAACAACGCAATTTGGTAATAATCTGCAGCATTTAAATACAGATTTAAGCCAATCTACGCAAAGGGTCAATCAACTTGAGCATGAGATGCAACAACTACGTCAAGAGTTCCAACAATCGGCGCAACAGGTAAACCAATTAGAACAACATTTGCAGACGATGGAAAGGGATTTACAACAATCTGCTCAACGAATAAATACGTTAGAAACGCAAGTAGAGCAATTGACCAGGGAAATGCAACAAGCAACCCAACAGATTAACCAAATGAACTCTGCGTTAAATCAAAACGCCACTAGTGCGCAACATGCTGGAAACAGTATGGCTGCACTGCGTGATAGGTTTGGTGGAGTAAGTGAAAGACAAGCAACAATGCTACAAGGGCTAGATCAAGCCAGCGGAGCTTTATTTGCGACAGGTGCAGCCGCCACGATTGCAGGTGGAGCCATTGCAGCAGGACTTGGTTCAAGTGTAAAAGTAGCAGCTGATTTTGAGTCGCAAATGGCTAAAGTAGGGGCGATTTCTGGTGCAACCGGTGGGCAGTTGAGTAGTTTAACAGAAACCGCGAAAGAATTAGGAGCATCCACTACAAAATCAGCTAGTGAAGTTGCAGTAGGTATGCAGAACTTAGCCGCTTCAGGCTTCGAGGTAAATGATATTATCGGTGCAATGCCTGGTATTATCGCTGCTTCAGAAGCCGCACAAGAAGATATGGCAATGACCTCTGAAACGGTAGCCGCTGCTTTAAATGCTTTTGGTATGGAAGCGAAAGAGTCCTCTCATATAGCTGATGTACTTTCTCAATCAGCCAATCAGTCTGCTGCAGGTATCTTGGACATGCAGTACAGCTTTAAATATGCTGCACCAGTTGCGAAAATGCTTGGTATATCCCTGGAGGAATTATCAGCAGCTACTGGTATCATGGCAGACTCAGGTATTAAGGGCGAACAGGCAGGTACATCATTACGTGCCGCGTTATTACGTTTATCTGATCCACCTAAATCCGCTAGAACTGCACTTGCTGATTTGGGTATTACAATTCAAGATTCGTCAGGGAAAATGCTTCCGTTTCACGATATTATCGGTCAAGTTGGAAAAGCGACTGAAGGAATGGGGAATGCTCAAAAAGCTGCAGCATTATCTAATATTTTCGGTACAGAAGCTGTTTCTGGTATGTTGGCTGTAATTGAAGCCGGTCCAGATAAACTGCAAAAGCTTACGCAAGGATTAAAAGAATCGGGCGGAGCAGCTGAAGATACCGCAAAGAAAATGCAAGATAACTTAAACGGATCATTAAATCAGTTGTCTGGTAGCTTTGAAACATTACAAATTTCAGTAGGTAATGCACTTATACCTATGATTAGAATTATTGCTGATGGGCTAGGTATGCTAACAGATGCGTTTAATGCATTACCAGGACCTGTACAAACGGTACTAACTGTAATAGTTGCTCTTGTAGGGGTATTTCTGTTATTAGCAGGGCCAGCTCTTTTAATACTTGGTTTCTTACCAGGAATAATTGAAGGGTTTGCATTACTAGCTGGTGCAATGGGAATGACTTCAGGGGCATTACTAGGTGTAGTAGGGACCGCCTTGACCGTAATCGGTGTTATAGCCGCAATAGCAATAGGAATCGCACTTCTTTGGTCACATAGTGAAACCTTTAGAAGTATTGTTTATGCTGCGATAGATGGTGTGAAGGCTGCATTTGATTCCTTGATGGTGAAAGTGAATCAGGTAAAAGCATTCCTTACAACAGCCTGGTCTGGTGTACAGGCGATTTTTGGAGGGAATGAAGGTAAAGGCGTTTCGATTCTTAGTCGATTAGGATTCACGCCAGAAGCAACTAAAACTATCGTTTCTGTAACAAACGGGATTAAAAACGCTATTTCTCAGATCAAACAACAGATGACAAACTTAGGTCAGTTCACAAAAGGAATCGGAGCTTTACTCGGTGGAAATACCGGAAAAGGTGTATCCATTTTAAGTTCTTTTGGACTCTCACCACAAACAATACGAAGTGCTATTACAATCATAAATGGCGTCAGAACGGCTGTAACTAACGGAATGAATGGAGTCATGTCAACGGTTCGTGCAATTGGTACTGGTATAACTCGCTTTTGGTCACAACACGGTCAGCAAATCGTTCAATATGCAGTAGCAGCATACAGTGGATTACGATCAATGGTAAGTACGGTACTAACTGGAGTAGGTTCCGTTGTACGTAGTTTGCTAACTGGAATCGCAAATTTCTGGTCGCAACACGGCACACAAATTATGAATTTTGCATCGATGGCGTGGCGCGGAATTTGGACGACGATTAGTACAATAGCAAGCGTTTTATGGCAAATCGTGAGTACTTGCTTATCCGTAATGGCTTCATTTTGGTCGCAACACGGTTCGCAGATTATGTCGATTGTGAGTACAGCATTTTCTACGATAAGTTCGATTGTAGGTAATGTTCTAGCGTTTATGTCTGGACTTTTCCAAGCGGTGATGCCAATTGTGTCTGGCGTAACTGAAATTGCGTTCGCACTAATAAAAACGGCAGTTCAAGTTGGCGGTCAGATAATCCAAGGCGTAGTCCAAGTTGTATCAAATTTATTCCACGGAGAATGGCGAGCGGCTTTTGATGCAGCATGTCAAACAGCAGTTGATATTTGGAACATCATTGTTGACACGTTTAAGGGAATCGACCTATTCCAAATCGGTAAAGACATTATCAATGGGTTAATAAACGGGATTTCTTCTATGGCTTCAGCGGCGTGGGATGCGGTAGGTAATATCGCGAGTGGAATTGCTGATACTGTAACTGGCTTTTTCGATATGCATAGTCCATCAAGGTTAATGTTTGAAAATGGGGAATTCGTAACAGAAGGATTAGCATTGGGTATTGTCCACAAAACGGATATGGCTGTAAGAGCTGCAGAACATGTATCGGAGAAAGCAAGCATTCCGTTTGCAACTGATGGAAAAGGCAAGTCGTATACATCAAATAGCGTAAATAATTCAAATAAGAGCAGCGTAAAAAATGAGTTCAACGTAACTATATCAGCAGATACAGCAAGAGCGATGAATCAAGATGATGCTACATTTAAAGAATTAGCAGATAAATTCCTCAACTATGTAGCAGATAAAATGGATGATGTAAGCAATGCAAGAACAGATGTAAATTTAGGGGTGATGGAACAGTGATTTTTATTATAACGAAGGATGCAAAACTGACCTTCCCCGTAACTCCTTCAGGTATTGGCCCAAAAGGGGGGGACACCCAAATTACAGAAGTACAAACATTACATCGGGGTGTAATTCCTTTTACCGATGGAACTGGACTAGAGGAGGTCTCATGGACTTCCTTTTTTTCTTTTAATAAGGTGTATGGCGAAGAAGTTCGGTATGATCCGTACAAAGCAGTAGCTGCACTTGAAAAAATAAAGAAAGCGGAAGAACCGGTGATACTTTATATTACAGAGTTGAATTACCAAAAAGAAATGTTATTGAAAACTTTTGATTACTGGATGGATAAGCCTGGGTATATTGAGTTTTCAATTGCATTTAAAGAATACCGAGATATTAAGCTGGGTGTTCTAAACGGAAACGGTGAAGTTATTCGGCCACCATCAAATAATATGGAAAACTACGTCCTAAAAACGGCAAAAGTAACAGGTGACGCGTATATGATAGCGGTACGTGATGTTCCCTCTCATAATGGAAAGGTTATCGGAACTGTAAAGAAAGGCGACACGGTTACACTTGTACGGAATCAGCAGGGAGAATGGTTATTCATTCAAATGAGTAATACTCACGGCTATGTATTAGCTAGTAATTTGAGTTAGGAGGGATTCTATTGCTGCAGGTGTTAATTGGCGAAATGGACGTAACAGATGCCGTTATCCCTCCAATTCAATTCGATGATGATTATGAGTCGGGTCCAGTAAAAGTAGACATCAAATTGATATATCAAAAAGAATTTGAAGATATTGAAGGAAAACCGATTCGGATCAAGGCTGGGAATGTGATTTGGTTTGAAGGATTTGTTCGCTCTTATAAAAATGCGAAGAATAGAGATTATTCTATTACGGCATATGATCCATTATTTAATTTAGTGAAATCTGACGAAGAGTTTGTATTTCAAAACCGAACTGCAACGCAAATGATGCAGTCTATTAGCGGGCAATACGGCCTTCCAATTAAAGAAATAACTAGCATCGATACTATATTTCCAATCATGTATTTCGATAAAAATAACGCTCAAAATATTTTTGAAATCTTTATCATTCTGCTGCACGAAAGTAAGAAGAGAACTGGAAAGAAGTATTGGATTCGGTATGAGCCAGGTGGGATAAGGATATTTGATTGGGTTCCACCTAATAAAGTTCTGGTACTTGGTGCAGGAATGACCGAAGTTGAAACAACTGTATCTATTGAAAATATAAAAAACAGTGTAAAGGTAGTCAATCGCGAGAAAAACATAGTGGCTGTACAAGTAGATAACGAATCAATTAAAAAATACGGTCTGTTTACAACAACTGAAGAACATGGAGCAGAAACAGAAGCAGCTGCGCAGAGTCATGCTAATACTACACTGAAATTATCAGCTTTACCTGATGTATCAAGGCAAATCAAACATGTTCATAGCATTGATGAACCGCGTTTGTGGTCAGGTGATTACGTGTATGTAGAAGATCCAACAAAAACAATTCTTGGTGGATATTATATTCGAAAAATATCCTATCAATTATATAAAAATCGTGTGGAAATGAGCGCCGATTTAGCTAAAACATCCACATTACCAAATAAAGCATATGTACCGCCAGAAGAAAAACAAAAAGAAGAAGGGTAGGTGAGGAAGTGAGAGCAGCTGAACGGATATTTACTCATATAGAGGGTGCAAATAACAACAAAAAAGAAGAAAGCATGTTTGCGCTTGGTCAAGTCATAACAGGTGAGCCGAATGTAACGATTCAAATACATGGTTCATCTAAGGCTTTACCTAGTGCGTTTTTTGTTATGCCGTATACAAAGTTTAAAAAAGGCGAAACGGTACTTGTGCAACGTATTGCCGGAACAAGACCAACTGATAGGCAGTATGTAGTGAAACCACTGCATGATATGGTATCTGTTTGTAAATATACGGGTTCTGATTATGTTTTATTGGCAGATAGTTCTATTAAATATCCTGCTTCACAAACATTTTGCCCCTGGCCGATACCAGCTGGAATGAATGTGTTATTACTTCCGAACCGATTCCCTACAAAAGACGCAATATGGGTGGTGGTGAACGCGTATGTCTAGAATGTTGCCTGAAATTAACTTGCAAACTGCCTTTGATCAGGATGAAAACAGTGAGGAAATTACCGGTTATTTAACACCATTATTCGATTTCCGAGCAGGTGAGTTTGTATCGGATAGCAATGGAGTAGTAAAAGTAGATGATGGTCAAATTGGAATGGCGAATTTGATTGAGAAAATTCACCTTGTACCTAGAAATGTTTATCGTGTCTATACAGACGCTTACGGTTCTGAAGCACGTAATGTACTCATCGATAAGGAACTGAATGAGGAAGCGAAAATACTACGCTTAAAAGAAGTGATTCGAGATAGTTTGATTTACGATCAAAGGGTTGTGGATGTAAGTGTCATTGATATTGAGCGGCAAAGTGATGAGAACGATGTATTTGTTGCTTCTTACATCGTTAGTACCATTTACGGAAATATCCCTGTGAGAAGGGAAGTGATGTATTGAGTATACCTACATGGTGGAGCGAATCAGAAGACGATATTATGAAACGAATGTTGAGTAAAATCGATAAGAAATGGGACAAGCGACAAGGTGGTTTTATTTATGATGTGTTAAAACCAATCGCAATTGAACGCAAAGCAGGAAGAGAAGAATTCATGAAGTGGCATCAATCAAATTTCGCTCAATATGCGACTGATTTTGAACTAGATATAGTTGTAGCAGATAAAACACCTCTGACTCGTTACCCTGCAAGAAAAGCAAGAGGGCCTGTAATTGTGGAAGGTAATGAAGGGACTAAGCTTATTAAAGGTGCTACGTATATATCAATCCGTTATGAATTGAATAATAAAATTGTAGAGTATAAGCAGCTTGAAGAAGCGATGATTGGTGCAGATGGAACAGCAAAAGTAGAAGTTGAATGCGTTACGCCAGGTATTATCGGAAATACCGCAATTGGTACGATTGATTTGGGTGAATCCATTTTCGGTGTTTCTAGTGTGAGAAATCCTGGAAAAATCACAGGCGGAGAAGAAGCGGAAAGTGATGAGGATTTACGTTCTCGTTATTTTGCGTATTTAAGAGAGTCGTCCAATAGTGGAAATATCGGTGATTACATTCGATGGTCACTTAGTGTAAAAAGCGTTGGTGGTGTATTGGTATTTCCAATCGCAAACGGAAAAGGAACAGTGAAAATCATGCTATGTGATTATAGCTTTCTTCCTGCTCCACCAGAACTGACCCAACAAGTGCAGCAAGTCTTAAACCCAACAATTGAAATGGGGGATGGAAAAGCGCCGGTTGGAGCAAGTGTATCTGTCGTTCCTGCAATACCTGTGAAGATAAATATTACTGTGAAAGTATCACCAGGAGGAAATACAGAAGAAAATAAGCAGAATCTCATTAAAGAAGCAAATGAGTATTTAAAACAATGTAATAAAGCGTATTGGCGCGATGATGCAAGCAGACAATCAATATTAAAAGAGTCTTATGTTGTCAATTATTTAAAGCTTGGAGCAGTTGCGGTGGATGTATTTAAGCAGTCAAGAGTTAATGAAATGGTGATCAATGGGCTACAGAAAGATGTTGTTCTTACTTCAGGCCAAATAGCAGTGATAGGTGAGGTAATCATTAATGAGTCGCCGTGATGAAATAGTAGAGCAACTGCTTGAGCATTCCATGAAAGAATACCGCAGCTCTCATGTATTCAATAGCTTAATGCAAATCGCTGCTGATGAGAAGATTTCAGAAGAACAAGAATTTGAGGATACAAAAGCGCAAATGCGTGTGGAAACTGCTACCTGGGGCATTGGTGATTGGGAACGAGAATACAGTATTCGTGTTGATGAAAATAAGCCGCTGAATCAAAGGATATCATTTGTATTAAGTAAACAACGTAGTGCAGGTGTAACGAGAATCCCTTTGATTAAAAAAGTTGCAGAGTCATTTGAATATGGAGAAGTTGATGTACAACAGGATATTCCAAATTACACGATAAATATTTCTTTTGTCGGTAAGCTTGGTATACCACCAAATATTAATGATATTCAGTTTGCGTTGCGTAGCATTGTGCCAGCTCATATCGATATTAACTATGTCTTTACGTATACAACTTGGAATGAGTTTGAAGGATACAAAATGACATGGGATAAAGTAGAAGAATTACAGTTAACTTGGGATGATATAGCGAAATGTAAACAGACAGGAAGGTTGTGAAGACATGCCTATAATTACGGATCGTTTAAAATTATCACTACCTCTTGGGAACGAGTTTGTTAGTAGGGAAGTGCTTGTGCAAGCATTTCAAGAAATTGATCGTTTAGTCATGGTAAGTGGAAATCTGGATGAATTAAAAAAAGCAGTCAACAAGTATACAGATGATGCTATTAAAATATTAAAGCAAAATACGGAAGATAAAATTGGCAAAGCCAATGGAATTGCAACACTTGACGCCCAAGGAAAAGTGCCCACCACACAATTACCAAAGAGAAATGCAACAGATGTTACCTTGTCTGATTCGAAAAATTACTACACGGAGGATACGGTTGAAGCTGCACTGCAACAAATAGGAGATATATTAAAAAATCTGCAGCTTAAAGTGAGCGTGTATCGTTCTAATAAAACGGTAAATGGGATTTTCGCAACGGTGGAATGGAAAACAAAAGCAGGTTTATTAGCTAGGAAAGCAGTCTTAAGTGATCCAGATACAAACGGCAATTACAGAAAGCAAACCATTACGTTCTATGCGGAAAACGGAACAACTGTAATCGGAACGGATGTATATGTTATTACTTATGATGCTGATGGTGATGTGACAAGTGAGGTGCTGCAGTAGTGCCTTATTTAGATTTACATTTTGCTCATAAACAAGTATCAGAGAATTTGTTTCCGCATGGGGTTGGTAATAAAGAGAGGATGTGGGATTTACAATTCATTTACCCTGATCGCAGAATATATGATAAGAAACTGCAGTTAGTACAGGGTGGAGTGAATGAAGGACAGACGTTGATACCACAATCTCTTAATGTATCTGTCGCTCCATTTGTTAATCTCGGTGTTTTTGAAGAATATGAGCCAAGCAGGAAGTTTCTGAAATTGCATCTTGTAGATATGAAAAATTTTACGAAAGTAACTATAATCCAAGAGTCGTTACTCATACCAAATACAAGTCCGGCCGAATATGGTAGATGTGATTACTCTACATTTCTAAATGGGGATATTGTAGTCATGAATTATCCAACAGATACTATGACTCTGTATGATAAAAAGGGGAAATATAAAAAATCAATTACTGGTGTTTTAAATGAGTTCAATCAATTCGGATATAGAATGACAGTTCATCAAAGAAAAGGTATTATTGCGATTCAGTATGAAACGGGATTTAAATTTTATAATAAAAATTTAGATTATTTATTTCAAATCAGTACGAATAATGTTAGAAATAGTTTCAATGGTGTAGGGTTTTATACAAATGGAGATTTATTGATAAATAAGCAGAATCAAACGTATACAAGGTTAGTCATCGATTATACTAACAAAACGTTAGTATCAACATATACGACACCGTTAACAAGTGACCAAAGGGATACAATTTACCTAGTCCGTATAGAAAAAGATAAAACATTCTTCCAAAGAGCATACAGAGGAATAGGGAAAAGCACTTTATTAGAATTAGACAAAAATATGCAATTAATTTCTGAAACAACACCGCCATATGATTTAACCAAATTGGTATCGTGGGATGGGAAATACTATCATACGAAGGAAGACAATGGTGCAGGTGGCTTGTATAGGTCTTATGAAATAGCAACGAATAAACTTGTACTACAATTTGATATGAGATATACCGCACCTAGTGTGTATGGATCATTACGAGGACAAAGCGAAACATATGGATCATATCAGTAGAAAAGAGTTAAGCGCACAATAGTGGGCTTTTTTATTTTGCTCAAAAATGAGGTGATATCTTGTATCAAATATATCCTACTGGTGCGAAAGCAAATGGTTCTAATGACAGTCCTGCTTTTGATGTAATGCTAGAAAAAGCAAGAACTTCCCAAGTGAAAACAATCTTTATTCCTGACGGTGTGTATGGGATTCTGAAGACAATTATTGTTCCGCCGAGAGTTAGGATGATTTTTGCACCGAATGCCGTGTTAAAACCATTGGCAGATATAAATGTCATTCAAATGAAACCTGAAGCATATGTGGAAGGTGCAACCATTGATTTGAGAAATATGAAGGTGCCATTTACGAAGGCAGCTATTTATTTTAATGCGACAGATATTTTTCAGTTCTACGAACAAACGCACATGCTGAAAGACATAAATATCCTTGGTAAACATGCAACGAGTGGATGGACAGGTACAGGGATCCTAATGGAAGCCACAACGCCAATGTCCTACATCGATAACGTAAAATGCAACAACGTTACGATCACAAACATGCAGAAGGGCATTCATTTACGTGTTGATCCAAAAATAACAAAAGAAGCTGATATGGCTTGGGTAAACGCGAATTTCTTCCATCAAATCACGCTTATGAACTTTGAGTACGGTTTATATTTAGAAGGAGATTCAAAAGTACCACGCGATGTAGGTGGGAACTTGTTTGACCAGGTGCAGTTCCAAGCAGAAGCAGGTACGAAACGCTTAATTTACTGCGAAGGTGGTACAAATCGTTTTGATATATTCGGCTGGGATATACACAAATTAAAGCCTACAGAAGCAGCGTATGAGTTTACGAAGTCTGCAAGGTTTAATCAGATTGTAAGCCCAATGGCCGCTGAAATTACAGAAGCGTGGATAGATAACGGGTATATGAACAGTTTTCCAAGCCCAAACAACTACGTATCGGATAAGCGAATCAATGCATTGCCGATTAGTTTACCGTATGTACCGAATTTCATTGGAAATCAGGATGACTACTTAGTAAATGGTCATAAGCGAGGGTACACCGTTACGCAAGTTTCAACGCATCCTATTGTAGATGGCGAACTGACGGATATATTCACGTTTGATACAGAAGCAGGGATTACTTTTGATGCAAAGAATGCAACATATGAAAATCCAATTATAATTGAAATTAACACGTTTTCTGATCCAATCTTGTATGCTGCCTTTCTAACTGTTATGAGTTCGTGGGGAAGTCAGCCGCAAGGGTATGAAATGGAAATATATGATGAACTAAGTAAACAATGGATTGGAGTACATTGGACAAAAAATAATAGATCACAAGCTATTGCCGTATCTGCTCCTTGGGCAATGGCTGATAAATGTACGAAAATCAGGATTAAATGTTGGGGGAGTAACCTAGCTAATAAACAAATTGGTATCAGCCGTGTGATGATGACGAGTACAAAATACGGTGGAAAAGCGTACCTGCCTTACACAGAATATCAACGGGAGCTTCCCGAAATTTCATTCCCACCAACATTACCAAATAAGAAAATCATGGTGGGAGATCAAGATGATGTTTTGCTCCTTGCTGATAAACGATACAAAGTGAATTTACCTGGTGCGCCTAAAGCATCCGGAAACATTTGGGCTATGTTTAGTATGAGAAGAGAGCAATTCTGCCGATGGACAAACCCTACAGCCGCAGCACCAGCTATTATCGAAATAGATTTTGGTGATAAACCACTTCAATATTTAGAATCTGTTGGCATTGAGTTTGGATGGACTGAAACACCAAAAAATATAAAGATAGAACGTGTTACCAGCTTAAACGGTGCATACGTTCAACTATCCAATATTAACGGGAACGCTTCAGATGTCATTCATGTCGCAGCACGATCCGCAAACACATATAAACTACGCTTTACCATTTCTCTTTCTAATCACGAAAACACTCTTGTCCGGGTAAATCGGATTTTCGCCACGACTGGCGATGATTACCCAAAAGTATTTGTAAATACAGAATCAGATAATACCGTTTATGGAGATTTGCGATTCGGTGATAAAACAAAAGGACCTGTTCTACAAGCTGAGGATGGTTCTTTTTGGAGAATAAGTATCGATAGCACAGGCGCACTAAAGCCAACAAAGCTATAATGTGGGCTTTTTATTTTGGAAAGGAGTTAATATATGACAATTGAAATTGGTTTACTTATTGCAGCTGTTTCACTAGTTATCGGATACCTTTCTTACGCTTTAAATCGCTCAAGAGAAATAAAATCTGATGGGCAACAAGGAGCAGAAATGAAAGCGAAATTAGAGTATATCAGCAAAGGTGTTGACGATATTCGTATAGATCAAAAAGCAAGTGAGAGGCAGATGGTTTCATTTGGTGAACGTATTACCAGAGTAGAAGAGAGTACAAAACAAGCACATAAAAGACTGGATAATGTAGAAAAGGAGAGTGATTGATATGAAAGAAAAGCTGAAAAATCGTGGATTATGGGTAGCATTATTCGCTCTATTAGGAATGGTATTGATGGATGCTGTTCCTAATTTTAATTTAGGGAGATATCAAGAGTATGTAGATATAATCCTGTTTATTTTGATTGCTGCAGGTGTAGTTTCAAATCCTACTGCAGGTAAATGGTTTACGGATCAAGGTAAAAAAGGAGAGGATCAATAATGGGGCAAATCGTAGATATTTCAAAATGGAACGGTAATATCAACTGGCCAGTAGCAAAACAGTACTTGGATTTTGTAATTGCCCGTGTGCAAGATGGCTCAAACTATGTAGATCCGTTATATAAAGGATATGTACAAGCGATGAAGCAGCACAACATTCCTTTTGGAAACTATGCATTTTGCCGATTTGTTTCTATTGCTGATGCAAAGAAAGAAGCACAGGACTTCTGGAGTCGCGGTGACAAGAGCGCAACTGTATGGGTCGCTGATGTAGAAGTAAAAACAATGAATGATATGAGAGTAGGTACACAGGCGTTTATCGATGAGTTATACCGATTAGGTGCTAAGAAAGTAGGGTTATATGTTGGGCATCATATGTATGCACCTTTTGGTATGGCGAACGTAAAAAGTGATTTTGTATGGATTCCGCGTTATGGCGGTAATAAGCCAGCATATCCTTGTGATATTTGGCAGTACACGGAAACAGGAAATGTACCTGGTATCGGTAAGTGTGACCTGAATTCACTTATTGGAAGCAAGTCTTTATCTTGGTTTACTGGAGCAGAACAGAAACAGGAGCAAGTACAAGCGGAAGAACCTAAACAAAATATCATCCAAACAGGAGCATTTTCACCGTATGAAGTACTTAATGCTATGCAAGCTCTTACATCTTTAAAGATGACTGGTAAGTTCATCCTTGAGCCGGATGGATTAGCGTATATCGTCACAGATCCTACTTCTGATGCACAATTGAAAGCTTGCGAAGAATGGTTACTACGTCTTGATTGGCATTATGAAGTTAAATAAATAAGAGCCGTCATTTGACGGCTTTTTTTATTTATTCTGTATTAAATGGGGTCTAGAGGTAGAAACGGATCAGTTGGAGTAAACTGCCCATTCAACACCGTATTCCCTTGCTGAATTACACCTGCAAAGTTTATGCCCCATGTGTTTATGGTAACTGGACGGTGAGGGTCTTGCGGTCTTATCGGGTCTTGCGGAAAAATCGGGTCAGTCGGCTTCGTCACCCGAACTACATACAAAGGGTCTTGCGGTCTTGTCGGGTCTTGCGGCCAAAATACTCGTACGCTAAACAACTGCCGAGGTGGAATCGTAAATGTAACTGGCCCAACAAACGGAGTTACTCCTTCAGGCTCGCAATAGATACATCCACCGTTGCCATTCCGCGTAGTATCATCTGAACCGCCGTTATCTTCGTTTATTAACTCCCCACAAAGATATCCATAAGAAGGGTAAACATCACCATCACACGTATCTTGGTAATTCTGAACCGCTATAGTAACAGTTTGCGGTTCGTCTGTTTGATTAAGTGCAGAAACTTGAATGAAATCAGTGTCAGCATTACGGAATAAAGGACCTGATGTTAACGTTTGATAGCGAGGTTTACAATGACAATCGCAGTCGCACTTTTTACGTTTCTTACGATAGCACTTATGTGAACGGTCGTAATAATAGTTTGACATATTAAGTACGTACCTCCTTTTTAGTACATGCTATGCGAAGAGTAGGAAGGGGGATTGGACAATAGAGTATAGTTGATTAAGAGGAAATTGAGACGTAAATAGAAAAAACCGTCCCATTTAGAGACGGTCTTTTTAATTACTATAATCTAGTATTTATCAGTCCCAAAGACATATTCTTTGCTTATAATCTGGCACTGAAAAACTTACCAATGTTTTCTTTTACATTGACAACAAAAAAAGAAACATTTACAACGACACTTATTTCGCTTAAACTTCCAATCGTCATCACAATTGTGCTTATCTTTAGATTTCCACCAATCGTCATCACAATTGTGCTTATCTTTAGATTTCCACCAATCGTCATCGCAATTGTGCTTATCTTTGGATTTCCACCAATCATCACAACATTGCTTTTTCTTAGAGCTCCAGCAATCATTATTCCAGGACATTCTTTTATACCTCCCTTCGATTAGGGTTCATATTATTCTATGTTTTAGTAAAAAGAATGCTTGTTTATTAACCTACTATTCTATTTTTATTTGATACAGAGAGCTTCTACTAGATACAGAATTAATACAAACTATACTAATTTTTAAGAGCTAGTGGAGAAAACTACTAGTTGTGACAATGATCAATAAATACTGGTCGAAGAAAAATATTCTAATTTTAAATAATATTTTCTCTTGGGGTACGCTTTGTAGGTGTATATTTTACAATAGCGAAGGAAAAACATACTATATAAATGCAAATGAAGCCTATGTGTATGTGGGGTGAAAAGAAGCCGTCCTGTTGGGCGGCTCTTTTTTATAAGTTAAACATTTGTGTTATTATCTATTTAAATATTAAAAGTTAAAATTAGGAGGTAACGATGAGTATAGAACTGGCATTAAAAGATTTAATTCCATTTGGAAGTGCACTTTTAGGTACATTGACAGGTGGATATATTACATATAGCATATCAAGGGCAAAAGAAAAGAAAGAAAAAAGGTTAAAAGGGCTAGAATCTATAAATGAGTTGAAGTTATTAATTTATGAGATTTCAAATGATGCTATTGATTTACAAGGAAAACTCGAAACGGAGTATAAAAGAAATAAATTATTTAGGGACGATGAAAATCTAAAATCGATAATAGTTGGGATACAGGAGTTTTTTAATAATTTATTAATAGGTAAATGGACCGATTTTTATATTAAAGCAGTATATATTAACAAGGAAATATTCATAGAAACACGGACTAGTTATAGAAAATTATTAGAGTTACAGAGAGAATTAATGCGTAAAGGGATCAATATAAAGGAAAAAGGTTTGAAATTATATGTAGAAGAGGTACTAGAAATAGTAAATTTTTCATTTGAGTTATTAAATGAACTAGGTAAGTTTCTTGAGAAAAAAGAGGAAAAGCTTATTGAAGAATATATGAATAAATATATAAACGAGAAAAGTATATATGTTCAGAAATAAAGCCGGATTGTAAGTGATATGATTCCCCTATAGTAGACAGAAAAAAAGAAAGCTTTATATCCTGTCTATTATAAGGGGGATTTTATATCCACAAATTCAGCTGAAGTCAGTTGAAAAACGGACCAGAAGAGTCACATTTTAATTAGTCACTTGCTGAATCGTTTGCTGAATCGTTTGCTGAATCGTTTGCTGAATCGTTTGCTGAATCGTTTGCTGAATCGTTTGCTGAATCGTTTGCTGAATCGTTTGTTGAATCGTTTGTTGAGTCCCTTGTTGAGTCTCTTGTTGGGTCTCTTGTTGGTGCGAACTTGTTTAGTCGTTTGTTGAACTGGTTGTTTAGTTGCTTGTTCGGTTGTTTGTTCAGTTTCCATTTTCAACCGACTTATTAAATTATAGTCATTGTTTATTTTTTGGTAAATTAAATCTTCTTTAATTTCAAGGTGTTTACAAAAATAATAGAAAAGTATGACTTGTAATTTTGAATTAACAAAATAAAGGTCAAAATCTTTAAAGTAATAGTTTGGTTTTTCACCATAATGAGTGTAATAGTCTCTTGTCACGGTAACATTACTAGCAAATTTCTTTAATTGATTTAAACCATTTGGGAAGATTATTTTTTTAATCCGTTCATCCATTTCCTTAAAGGTATCTCGAATCCTTCTTTCAAATCCAAAATGATGAGCATACTTTAGCGCGCTACTTAATTTGTTTTTTAGATTATTAAAATCACTATTCCCCATTTGACCTTGTTGTATGGATTCTAACATCCCTTTTTTTATAGGTTCATATGAATCATCGGATAAAAACTGGCCAACCTCACCTTCAGTATCACGATGTAAACTTTCTAAGGTTTTAGCGTAATCCAAATAGGCCGTTTCCCATGATTTTTCTGTGTCATATAAGTTTCGAAGATAAATCTTTCTGGCAGAGTATGAAGGGCCTATGAACCAAAGATTTAATATATTTTCCCAATCGTCTTTAATAAATTGGAAGTGAATTCCTAAATCCATTGGAGAGGTTTTCTTTTCCTTAGATTTTTTATAGTACAAAGAAAATATAGAGAAGGTCTCTCTTATTTGAGTTTTTTCATCAATAATATTTCCTTTTGCCTTAAGATGCCTTGGAAATACAGCCTTGTTAGTAAATAGTGTTAGTAGGTCTTGTAATTCATGCATCATATTGAAAAACCATTCAAGGTCCATTTGTTCATCTGGTAAAATGTCTAAAGTTGATTTATGATTATAACCTCGATTTTTATGTAACTCCCCAGATGTATTAAATGTAAATCCAGTTTTTATTTTTGTTTTCTTACTCTTTATGTATGCTTCAGAAACTGGTGGAAACTTATACGAAAGTGTGGCTTTTGTTAATTTATGATTTTCATCAAGTTCAGTTGTTTCTTCAAATGGATGAAAACCCAACCAATCTTCAAGTGCTGAATAACTAACTGATAAAGAATGGAATTTAATATTATCTAATGATTCGAAATGTTTTCCTGTTATAAGTTTATTAAATGTTAAGGTTTGTGTTCGAGAAATACCTGAAAAGCTCAATTTTATTTGGAATCCATCACATAATGTGATATATTCTCCTTGATCAGTGATACCTTGAATAATACTGAATTTTGGGGTTTCGAAAAAATCATCACTTTCTGTAAAGCAACCGAAAAGTTGTAAGGTAATATTATCTGAATCATAATTTAAAATCCCCGCTACTATATTCTTTGAATTATCAGGTATCCACCAATTACCACGTAGTTCAAATTTATCGTTCATATTAAAATCTTTAGTTTTTTTTCCCACGACCTCATCTCCTTTAATGAATTGCGAATTAATTTCATCAATTAAGTATAGCAAATCTTTATTTAATTTTTACAAAAAATAATTCTTAAAAAGATTTTTTGTAAGAAAAAAGCCAACCCTTCAAAAGAGCTAGCTTTATGAATTCATCATATGAATGAGCTTATCACCATCGATCAACTCAATGTTTTTATTCGCAGCATATTGCCTTGCGTTCTTATTGAAGTTACTTAATGTAACGAAATACCCTCCAACAGCATCAGCATCTACAATGGCGCTATGAAGTTTTTGGATAAACGGCCTGCCAATGGAGTTTTTCGTATAGCGCTTTACCTCAACAAATTTCATTTCGTTATCTTTATAAAGGATAATGTCTTTTCCACCATCATTTGAACCAGAAGTCACCTGAACTTTATAACCAAGTGTACGAAAAACATCAGCTACAAAGTATTCGAATTCTCTTGGATCCATAATTTCTAAATGACTACGAGTTGCAGCTTGTTGCACCCGATGTGTCCTAATTTCTTCAGGTGTTACGTGTGGACCTCTCATGACAAAACCAATGAGAAAAACAAGTAAAAGCAATGCTATTGCCCAAATCATGCAATTCACCTCAGTATGAGTATGTCCAATTGATGTTTATTCTACTTCATCCTCAATCCAAATGTCTTCTAATTTCATTTCCAGCGCACGAGCAATACGATAGGCGACAGGTAAGGTTGGAAGTCCACCTTTTATTAAATTCGTCATTGTGGATGTTGCAATCCCAGCTTTTTTAGCAATAAAACTGTATTTAATTCCACGTTCATCCAAAATTTCTTTCAAACGACTTTCCATATCATCACCCTTTTTTAGTTGTCCTACGAATTTTTTCTCGAAGGACAGGCAAAATCCTTCTTTCTAGGTCATATACCTATATCAAGACCACGAGGAATACCAAGTGGAATCAAGGACATCAAGAGGGGAGAGGGCGCGTATGCGTTGGCAATATTCACATTTGAATGAAACGCCTTACCTGTATCCATCGAAAGAATTAAGAAATATGTATAGGGATTCAAATGGTAAAAAAGAAACAAATGCAATTATGGACCACATGGAAAGACATGAGGTTTTTAATAATCGTGAGTACAAAGGATATTACCGTTTATCAAACGATATCATGGATGATTTATATGAAGATGAGGATGAAGTACTTGATTGGGGAGATGTCATCAATGAGTATCAGCCGGTTATGACTTCTAAGGGATTACAACTCATTCGAAAAGAGGGATTCAAATGACAATCGTAGGAGAAGCGATAGTGGTCTGGACGGCAACTGGCTTGTCAGTGATTACGATGAAGGTCGCAGAAAAAATGGGGCAGAGTGTTCCACGTTGGCTTCCACGTATGACCATGTACACAACGCTCACAGGCTCGTTCTTGTATCTTCTACGTTATGTGCTTTTCGCGTTTCTATAAGGGAATACCAATGTGGCATTGTAGGACATTTACGGGTCGTTAGCATATAGCACGTACGGGAGTCTTCCAAAAATAAGGGATATATACCCTTATAAAGGGTATATGGGGAGTGGAGAAAATGATTGAATTATTACTCGTTCCAGCTGCAGGTTTAACAGTGGCTTTATTCGGTGAAAAGTTCAAAAGTAAAAATGATGATAAGCGAAAAATACAGGTGTTTTTTGAGGTAGCTGGTATTGCGATTAAAAGAAATAATGAAGAAAAATTACAATATCCAAAGTTCCAAAAACAAATCGATGATGATCGTAGTACGACTTATGTATATACCTTACCGCTTGGCATGCCGAGTAAAATTATTCAAAAGGTAGAAGACGTTGTTTCTGAGGGGTTAAATAAACCAGTACGTATTCAGTACAATAATTATAAATTGAACATTCGTGTATTTCACAGAGATATACCGGTGGAGTGGAATTGGTCAATCGGATTAGTGGAGAAGGGGAAATGGCGTGTTCCAATGGGGCAAAGTCTAGAGAGGTTGATTTATCATGACTTCGATAAAACCCCTCACATGGTATTAGGTGGTCTTACACGAATGGGGAAAACAGTGTTTTTGAAAGTACTACTTGCCACCTTGATTGAAGCGAACCCTGAAAATGTTCACGTATATCTAATTGATTTAAAGGAAAAAGGACTAGAGTTTAGCGAGTTTCGTAATTTGAAACAAGTGGTTGAGGTAGCTGATTCAGTCGAAAAGGCACATCGTGTACTCGGAAAAATCATGGAGAAAATTGAAGAGCGCGGCAAACTCATGAAGGAAAATGGTTATAAGAATATAGTTGAGACAAAAGAAAAAGACCGTTTTTTCATCATTGTTGATGAAGGTGCTGTACTCGCTCCGGCAAAAGGGTTGCCGCGTCACGTTAATAAGATTCGAGAAGAGTGCCAATACATGCTTAGTTATATAGCGACTGTATCGGGTGGATTAGGATTTCGTTTGATTTTGGCTACACAGTACCCAACGGTAACGTCAATTCCATCAGTGGTAAAACAAATGTCTGATGCGAAAGTAGGATTTCGGTTACCGACAAGGGTGGCATCTGAAGTTGTTCTTGATGAATCTGGATTAGAAACATTACCATCCTTACCTGGTAGAGCGATTTATAAATCAGATCGACTCACCGAAATTCAAGTTCCTTATATTAGCGATGAAATGATGTGGAAACATCTAAAAGAATATGAGGTGGAAAAACATGAACATCCAGAGTCACATGAAAATCAATCGTCAAATGGCGATACTTGCGACGATTAGAAAGCTGCAGTTTGCCACAAGAAGACATGTCATGAGTGTGCATAATATGGGTGGTATTCGAAATGCAAACAGAATTATGGGCGATTTGAAGTCGTATTTAAGTAAGACGATGCAAGGGAAAGAGTACGTGTACTATCTCAATAAAGAAGGGCATGCTTTGTTTGGCGATGATGGTAAGGTTGTTTCGAGAGGAAAGCTTGCACATGCATTATTACGTAATGAAGCATGGTTACATTTATTCTGTCCAGATGATTGGCAGATTGAAATGGATATCCGTTATATAAAGAATAAGGAAAAAAAGAAAATAGTTCCTGATGTGAAGTTTCGTGATGAAGAAAATATACTTCATGCGGTTGAAGTGGATCGCTCGCAGAAAATGAAAGTGAATGAAGAGAAGTTAAAAAAATATGAAGAATTTACGCAAATTTATAAACAGAAGCATAACGGGAAAATGCCAGTGATTCATTTTTTTACAGTGACTAAATACAGAGAAAAGAAATTAGAAGAGTTGGCAGCTAAGTATGATGTGTTTGTGAAGGTGTATGTGATTACAAATATATAAGGGCGAAATAAAAATTAACAGTCCTTCCATGGTGATATATTTCGTTACAACTCTTTAGAAAACAATTCTAGTTCATCAAAAGTCGATAAACTCATGCCAAAATCGCTATCCTTTCCTATGATTCTACATAAAGAATAGCGTATTTTTTCATTTTAAGGAAATTTAGTTTTGTTAGCTTGATAGCGATGTGGCGGTCCCTTATTAGTAGTTAAGTATTAGCAAAGAGAGCCTTACGACTCTCTCTTTTACATGATTAAAACAATGATGAGAAAAATGTGAAAAATATACTCTTTTCAAAACATTATTAGATGGGACCGGTAGGGTGTACCACAGCAGTAAACCCTCGATTTCTAATTTGAGCACTTACTACCTGATCAAAATTCCCTATATTAGCTACAATGTGATAACGTATTGGATCTACTGGTAATACTGGGTCTGATGGAAAATCTACCCATGTAAACGTGGAGTTAAAAGTATATAGTGGATTTATTAGATTTACCTTATAGTCTGCAGATACAACCGACTCTGCCAATAACACATCTTCACGGAATAACTGATACGTTATTTTATCCACAATAAAGATAGCACTATCGTTACTTCCTGTGTCAACATCAATTTCTGTACCTATCGTTGCGTTTAAATGGACGAAATCGTTTTCTCCTTGTACTTTAACAAAAACCTCCATAATCTGAACATTATCCGTATTGGCTGGAAGATCTATAGGATCTGGTATTCTTGCAAGTGGTGTAAAAAATAGAAGAGCTCCGGTTGGACCAGTTGGGCCTGTTATACCCGTCGGACCAGTTACTCCTGTTGGACCTGTTGCTCCAGTTGGACCTGTTGCTCCAGTTGGACCTGTTGCTCCCGTCGGACCAGTTACTCCAGTTGGACCTGTTGCTCCCGTCGGGCCAGTTACTCCAGTTGGACCTGTTGCTCCCGTCGGGCCGGTTACTCCAGTTGGACCTGTTGGCAATGTAAATGGGGGAATAGATGGTAATGTGGGGCCAATCAAGTTCGGATCGAATGCCGCTCCTTTTAGAACCCCATGTGAGTTAAACCCGTATTCTTCTGACATACGTCACCTCCAAAAGTTCTTATCATATTAAATAAATGCGTTTCTGAAATAATTATGACATTAGCTAAGGGCCTAAGGCTCTCTTTTTATACAGATTAATAATATGACTAAAAAAACTAAAGTATAGGGCTTGTAAAAGGCAGTCTCGCTGCTGTAAAAAATGTTGCATTAAATTGATCGCCCACAATAAATCCATCTGTAGTAGCACGAAATATAACTTGCACACTGTCTCCTACTTTTAATCCATATATAGCAGAAACATTTGCAAGTGCATCAGCAAAAAAATTCACTTCATTAGTTGACACTATAACTTCAACATTGTTGAGAAGAATATTGACTGAAAACCCATAGGTAACTAAAGGGTTACTAGGGCTAAATCTTAAACCTGCTGCTAATGAATATACTCCATCTTGATTTGGTTGGAATGTTGAAACACCGTCAAATTCATTTCCAAAATCAAATTGTTCATTATTAAATGTAAGAACTAGCGCATCCCCTGCGGTATATGTTTGTGTCTCTAAAGGGCCTTGTTTAAACGCTCTAAATGCAGATTCAATTGCGGTTACTCCAGTTGGACCTGTTATACCAGTTGGACCTGTTATACCAGTAGCACCGGTTGAACCTGTTACTCCAGTTGGACCTGTTATACCAGTAGCACCGGTTGAACCTGTTACTCCAGTTGGACCTGTTATACCAGTAGCACCGGTTGAACCTGTTACTCCAGTTGGACCTGTTATACCAGTAGCACCGGTTGAACCTGTTATACCAGTAGGGCCTGTTGGACCAGTAGCTCCAGTTGGTAAAGTGAATGGCGGGATAGGTGGTAGCGTCGGACCAAGTAAATTCGGATCAAATGCTACTCCATTCAAAAACTCATTTTCTTCATTCATACACACACCTCCATAATATGCTTGTACTAATCATAATTATTAAATGCTCAATACTAGATAAATGATCTTCACATAAGCGGAATCTCTCTTTTTTATTTTTATTCGACAAAATAGTCGTAACTCGATTTGTTATGCTTGGTTGAGAAATCTTACAAATTGGAAGTGCGGAGGAAAGATATATGAAAAGTAAATTACTTACAGCATTAACTTGTAGCGCCTTACTTATGGGATTGGCTGCTTGCGGTTCAAATGAGGGAGTACCAACAAAACATGAATTTTACAGTCTGGGAATAATTTGAAAAATATGCATGTTAAGAAAGTACCTATTATAATTATTTTCTTTAATTGATGATTTTCATCATAGTGGCAGTATAAGTTATGTGTAAAAGAAGAAATACAATGATGGTTTTTAGTAGAAGAGATATAAAAAAGTGCTAACAAGTTTGCAAACGAGATTGCAAACGAAAATGCAAACTAAACGAATACTTCTTAGTAATGGTGAGAGGGAAATGGTCGCTGATATGTCCCCTAAACCTTTATATATTAACGCTTATTAACGTTGCATAATCATACATAAAACGTACTACTTCACCCGTACGCAATCTGGACACCATGTAGTAAAGAATTTAACAACTACTGGCTCCTCACTTGCGATAATGTCTTTGAATTCCTGTTCTGATTTGATTTCTTTCATGTTTGTTTCTCCTTTTTCACTATCAATATTTTTGGTTGTTTAGTTGGTGTATTTGCTGTGAAATGAAAACTTCTAACGAAAATCTAACGAGAGTTTTCTTTCCGAATAATTCGTTTGCAAATTGATTCACCGAAGTTTCTTGAAGTTCTGATAAAACATGTAAGTAGGTATCCAGTGTGATCCCACTCTTTATGTCCTAATCGTTCATTTAAGATTATTGAGATATATACCTTAAAATCTAGAAATGAATATTAGGAACCTCACTTTTCTTTATAAGCTTTTTCATGAGCTGTGTCAAACTTCTGAATTGTAAGGTTACTATTATAAATAGGATAAATTAAATTATATTCATAATAGCCATCGCTATCACGTTCTTTTCCTCAGATATTTTTATGAGATGTTGTGAGAGAAGATATTAGGCGGCGTTAGGGGAGTTCCAGCAACAATTACATCCAAATAAAGTAATGCAGGTAAAAGAAGCAAGACTAACAAGAGGGGGGAATTGCTGCACTGTATAGAGTGAAAGAAAAAAATGATGTGGAACACGAAAGGGATCGTAAGAACATCTTAGGAATTACTTAGCGGTTAAGAAGTCAGGAGGCTAATGCAGATGTGGTAGAAAAAGACCATTATATTATTCTTTCAGAGGGGAGAATTAAGATGTTGAAATGGGTAAAGAAACTGTGTTCAAAAAACGCCCACCCTGCATTGTTTGTGAGAAACAAGAAGGTGAGCTTCACTTTAAAAGAAACGAATTGGATTTGTGAAAATTGTGCCCCAAATTACGCATGAACAAGGTATTGAATAGATACCTATACTCTTTTACACCTTATCCCATAAACAAGAAAGTTGGTGGGCTTCTGATTCAAGAGCTATTAAATGATCATTATTAATAGAGTTATTCGTATACATTCTGTTCTTTTGAATGTTAAGGACTGTATAATTCACATCTTTATATTCATTTGAAAATGTTGATTCATTTAATAATGTCAGTGTTGAGTTGATGTTATATTTATCAATTCGCTCTTTTTTTCCTTTGAAAAATAGTTTAATAAGATGCGGCTCATCATTAATGAGCAAACCGAGTTCAGGTGATGAGCGGACGATTAAATTATCTGATAACCAATGTGATTTACCTGAATCAAACCAAGAAACCTCTTTGTTTTTAATAAATTTTTTGTACTGCTTTATAACATCAATGTAGTTTTGCTTTTTCTTCTGGTCAACAGTTTGTACTAATGTTTCAAAACAGTCAAAAGGTAGTTCGTTTTTATGAAATTTAATAATAGTTTCTCGTAATTGTTTCCAGTAATCAAAAACCGGGTGATATTCAGGTTGAGATTTTAGATTCTTTACTAAATTCGTTTTAGCTGCACTACTTTTCAGTGTGAAGTCTAAAAATTGTGTAAGTCCCACTTTAATTTCCGCCATGTTACACCCCCTTTCTAAACATTACCAATTCGATATTGGAAAGGGAAATCCTGCATTTTTAAGGAGGTGAACTAGATGCTAGAAAAATCGATGTTCATGCACAATGGCCATTGTAAAGCTGATCCAGAAATGCCAATTAATTTTATATATTTAGCCAAGGTGCGTGAATTTCGTGCCTTTTGTGTTTCTTATTAAGTATTGCTAATACGAAAAAAGGTCCTGTTGTTTCCAACAGGACCTTTCCTAAAATGGCAAAGAGTAACTCTTACCTTACTCTTCTCGTATATAATACCTGAAAAAGATAGATGTGTATACAACAAGAAATTCCAATATAATTATTCGAATATAGTGTTTAAAAATAATAAGGTGGGATTTAAAATAAGGAATTAAATTACAAATGTTGATTTATCAATTGGTTTGAATATTTTTCTATCATCTTGTAGTAAATAAAGTGATATTGAGATAATAAGATATGTAATTTTGCATACCGGATTGTAAAGTTGAATAAGGGTGTACATGATCTAAATGATACGGAAGTTGAGGAGAGTAATACTGAAATTTCATTAACTTGTTTACTGTGTGAAATAAATTCATTTGAATAGAAGCAAAAATAGAGGTTTGCCTTAGACATTTATGAAGGTTAAGAATATTTATAACGAAAGGAGTAAAATACACAGGTCTGATTTTTGTAATGATGGAGGGAATTGTTGTGGACATAACTCAAAGTATGGCACGAATCGTGGTTAATGGGAAAAATCTTCCGTTTCGTTCAGTTAGAACTTCTGTATGGAATCAAGGGCCTGTAAATGATTTAATTGTTTCGACAAACCTGAGAGTTGAGGAGCTTTATCAGTTTATGTGGTCGCAAGTGCCAGTTATGCTTGCGATGTATTTTCTTCAGGGCGCGGACTTAATGAGGTTTGCTAGAATTATTGGGATTAATCAAAGTGTAACGGGAGAATATATTTATCATTTCTCTTGGGGATAAAACGAATTTATAGTAGCTTAACAGCTGCTTTTTTATTTTGTAAGGAATTTTAGGAGATGATGCATATGAGGTTAGGAAAATAAGATTAGAGTGTGATATAGGTAATTTGTTACTATGTTTAAAGTTCGTAAAGATACTCAGTGACTTTTCTTAATACAAGGGGTTTTACAAACTAATGTATAAAAGTATATATACGAATAATTAAATGAATCGAATTTTGATTATGGCTAATATCCTTTCCATGTATATTGCGATTTTAAAAAAGTAAATAGGGGGACCGCTTTTTTGTCCCTCTGTTTTTTTTATTATCCACAAATAGTTCCAGTTGCTATACCAGTTAGAGCAAACCTTACTGGGACCGTATCTATAACTGTATTTGTAACAGTATTGATAACAGAAACAGTTTGAATTTTTAACAGGTAGATGTGTGAGTGAATAGGATGAAAGTAATTACTTAATGTTGGGATAGGTTATAAATGGAGAACCAACTAAAAGAAATATTTGGTGCATTGATAGCAGCTATAGGTACAATAACTTCCGCTATTGGAAGTACACCGTTCTATTTTATAAGTAGTAATGTAAGGGAGGATTTAAATATATATGGAAACACATTACAAGCAGTTGGTAACGCTTTAGAGGCTGATGGTCAAGGAGAAATATCTCTTGAAAAAATCGGAAATGAAATTCAATCAATTGGTAATGTAACTGTAATATCTGGATTGGTTATTGAGTTTAAAGATGAAACAAAAATAAAATTAGTGATTGCTGGGAATTGGACACAGACTTTAGGAGGACTTACAGCATTAGCAGATGAATTTGAAGATGCTTCAGATAAAAATGAATCTTTTAATATTGTAGGAAATTTATTGCAAGCTATAGGGAATTCATTGCAGGCAATTGGAGGGATTTATGAACTGAAAAGTATTAGAAGAGAGCGGCAGGATAGTAAAGACGAACTAGTAAATGATACGGAGGGGAACTTAGACAATCAAGTAAATAGTGAGCTGGATAAAAAGAAAGAAGGACAGTCAATAGATACCATAGGCAGTTGGATCCAAGCTGTAGGTTCTGTATTTTCATTAATTGGACAAATACGTGAAGAAAGTGAGGAGTTAGAAGGGAGCGATTGATAGACTAGCTTAAAAAATAAAATTGTAACTATCTTTTAAAATAATAAATGGTGATTTTTACTTTTTTTTGATGAACCATTTTTATATAAAAATCATATAATATGTTGTAGGACAAGTAACCAGCTTATAAACTATTTAATACTCAATGAGATTACCTTTTGTATATCTTCGCATCTACTGATTCAGATGCTCTTTTTTATCAAACAAAACGCCCATTATGATAGGAGGTTAATAATGGGGATGACATTAGAGGAATTAGAAAAGTGTTATATTAAAGCCTTAATTGAGGGAGCAGAGTACGTAGCTGTTCAGATTGAAATGGATGGATTTCATAGTGATGAAGTAATTATTAACGACAAATATAATATAGATTCTGAATTAAAGTATTATAAGAAAACATACAATGAAAATTTAGAACATAGATGGACCCCAGGGATTCGTATTATAGGTTTTGCATATGGCTATTCGTTTTCAGAAATTCTACATGAATTAGGATTGCTAGTGAAGTAATGATTAAACAAATAGCAGTTATTGTACGTGATGCCGTGATTTTTATGGCGTCTTTTTTTGTTGTGAAGGAAAGATAAAAATAAAAAAGAGAGCTTAAGCCCTCTTTTTAATAAATACCTAACTTTTATGCACAGATTGGAATCCCTAATGCTATTAAAGTCAATGCTACTTGAAGTGAAAGTTCTAATCTCGCAATTTCGATTCCAGCAACTGATACCACTAAAAGAGGTTGTCCATTAACGAACAAAATACAACTTTCCATGCTTACACCTCCTTTCTAGTAATCTACTACAGTATATGAATCAAATTTAAAAACGTTATAGATTAATTTATAAATTTAATAAAATTGATAAATTAATCTATTATATAAAGTGACTTTCAATAGTCTAATAGCTGCCTTTTTGTCACCTTATAAAAAGGATATGAATATATTGGTAGTATATAAAAGCATAGGAGTGATAGATATGTTTTTTGCAAAGTTACGTGGTAGAAATGAAGTCCCACCAGTAGAAACAGACGCTCGAGGAGAGGCTTTCTTTAAATTAAGTCGGGATGAACTTAGCCTAAAATTCAAGTTGGATCTATTCAATATAGAGGATGTAACAGCTGCCCATCTGCATCTTGGAGCAAAAGGAACGAACGGTCCTGTGATAGCTTTTTTATTTGGACCAATAACAAATCCGGTTTCAATAGAGTGTGCAACGCTTACGGGAATGATTACTCAAGAAGATTTGGTTGGGCCGTTAGCGGGTCAAACATTATCTACTCTTGTAAATGAAATCATATCTGGAAACATTTATATTAATGTTCATACAGTACAACATCCTAATGGTGAAATTCGTGGACAATTGAATTATTGCTAAGAAATTATAGTAGTGAAAAATAAAGCATCCGTTTAGGGTGCTTTTATTTTGTGGAGGATGTATAGATAGATAATTTACCTTTAATAATCTTGAAAATTCATTTGTATAGTTTCGAAAGGAATCGAATTGAATTAGAAATAGTGAATTTTTTATCTTTTTAGTTTGTAAAGTAATTATCGAAAACTTGTAAATGAAATGCCCCTCCGAAAATTAAATTAGTATTAGTAGATAAACTTTGTAAATGAAATATGAAAGTGTAAGAGATAATAGAAATTTTTAAACCTAATCAAAGCTAATAGACTAACTTTCAGCACCCACTGAAATAAAGAATCATAACATAATTTGTAATAACTTATATGAAAGTGAGCTGAAAAAAATGTTTTATTCGTATTTTTATTCTCAAGCGGGTATGCGACCAGCATATGGTACATCTATAACGTATAGCGGAGCACAAAGTACAGTTCAAGCTGTTCAACAAGCGTTACAAATGCAACAACAAATACAAATGCAGCAACAAGGTATCCAGCCGTATTATTCATCTATGGAGTATTTTTATCCAGTGCAACCTATTACACCGTATGGAAGTTCTTTTCTTACGATCCCATATGGAACTGTATTTAACCTATAAAGTGAAAGTTTAATTAGTTCGGGGCAAGTATCCCAAACCGATTATTAGGCCTTACCAATCGGGCATATACGGGGGGCAACAAGGTCCCCACCTAACTTTCTCGCATGTGCCGAATTGTGAGGTGTGAGCCTTGTTTGTCACAAATGGCGAGATGAAATTGTGTATATGTAAGCGTCAATTAGTCGTCACATATAATTTGTAAATAACCCATGAGATAATCTCCGTACATACTAAAAGTAGAGTTTTTGTTGTAAGAAGATACCGATTAAAGAAAGAATGGGAATTATCTAATCATGACACATGATGGTTAATGGCTTTGTATGAAAGGATACATGAATATTTATTTATACGGACGAAACAAACTTCCAAGTCTTACTTGAACAAGGTCGAGATACAACAAAGAAGTCCTATCTGTGGTTATATCGACAGGACGATTGTCATTTGACAATCAACCTACAAGAGCAGGTAAACATCCGAATCGTTTTTTACTGGCTTTGAAGTATATTTACAGTCATAACATCTTATATTTTGTTTATAATTGTAAATAGTTATTGGGATTTATAAGAGTTATTTCTTTTTTTATAAATAAAAATATAAAAAGGAAAAATAATGCAACTTTTTAACTCGCTTATTCGTGTTATATGTGAAAGGAGGAGGGGGATGGAAATTGAAGAAATATATAAGATTTATATCAACGATGTGTACCGGTATTTATTTTCCCTTTCTCGTAGCCATCATGTAGCGGAGGACTTGATGCAGGAGACTTTTTATCGGGCGTATCTTTATCTAGAAGACTATGAAAACCAAAAGGTAAAATCATGGCTTTTTAAAGTGGCATATCATACGTTTATTGATTTTGTTAGGAAAGAGAAAAAAGTATCTTTTGTAGGAACGGAGGAATTAGAGGCAATTCAAGCAGGTGAATCTACAGAAGAGTATGTAGTCGCAAAAAATAGTTATGAAAAACTAATTCAGATTATTCATACTTTGCCGGTGGTAGAGGCGCAAGCTATTTTATTATGTGATGTACATGAATTAACGTACGAAGAGGGTGCTTCTGTATTAGATTTAAAGTTAAACACGTATAAAAGTCACATATTTCGCGGGAGAAAGAGATTAAAACAATTGTTAAAGGAGGAAAAGAGTCAAAATGACAAATGATAAACCTCATTCCGAACAAGAAGATTATAAAGAATTGTTACAAGAAGCTCTTCAGCAAAGGCCTGCTTCTCTTCCTGATGGAAAACAGGAGCAAGTGTTGAAAATAGGAAAGAAAAGAGCGCGTATTACGAATGTTTTAATTGTATTTACTTTTTTATTACTTATTCAACCTATATTGTATATATCTACACTCGCATACTATGTATTTGCACCTACAAACGCAATGGAGATACGGAATGTAGTAAATCAAACGTTAAGTGTAACAGAACCAAATGTATTTTTGAAAGATAGGGACATGGAGCAATCATTGTTACCGCTTAGTTTACAATTGCATTTTGATTTGTATAAAAGGGTAGGGAAGAAAGATATTCGAATAGGAGAAGAGAAAACAGATTATGTATTTAGTAGAGCAACGAGAGTAAGCCGTGAATATACAACAGATGAAAAAATTCCAGAAATCCCGTATATAGATAACGAAGTATTGTCTCATCCTAATAATTATAATGCGTCCTATAATAGTAGCGAAGAAGCGCAGGTATTAAAGGGTCTTCCGCAAGAATCTGTAGTAGAAGCATTTGTATCTTTTAGAGAATTATTAAGTGTACAAGAGGTAACGAATATATTTCCTACTATTGATATTGTGTGGTATGCCGTTAATACAGGATTAGAGGAGAAGCAAATGAATGACGAGGGTATGTATGTTGCCCCGGTTGGCTTTCCGGCAGATATGATTTCAAGGCCAAGTGGTGCTTTTGTAAGTGATTCACCTCATGAGGAACAATTTATTGATGTGTTAAAGTCATTACAGAAGCATGAAAATTTAGCAGTGAAGCTATCTAGAGCGAAAGTATTAGAGTTGTCAAAGCGTATTTCTTTCCTTGAAAAAAATGGGGTAAAAACATATGGGGCAGTTGTAACAGGACCTAAAGCAGAAGTTGAAAAATTGATGAGCCACGAAAAAGTTAGAAAATTGAAAGTAGGTGAAGCGAGATTATGGAATTGGCATTCTTAAAAAAAAGAAAGAATCATATTTATAAACAGGAAACGTGGATGGGGACTATTTCATTAATTATTGCCTTTCTAGCGTTATTGTATTTGAACATTATATTGCTTATTCAAGAAACATTTATAGGTAAAGGTTTTCTGCAAATAGTTGGTATTGGAGTGGTGTGCTCAGTTGTAGGTATGATCACAAAAAGCAAAAGCCGAAAATATGCATTGTGGGCATGTAGTTTATTTGTTTTTATGTTGCTGTTTGCTATATTTGGATATATGTTAGGTTGGATGATAAGTTTTGGGCCATAAATATGTGGGAAAGAGCGAATGTAGATTCGCTCTTTTTTTATGTATTTAAAGTAAAATAGATAAAAGAAGCATCCATTAAATTTGAATGGAGTGCACTATACATCTAGGTTGTATTATTATGGATATCTTTTCCGCTCACGTACATATAAATAGGCGACAAGTTTAGTGCTAAAACAATAGCTCGTCCAAACATTACGGATCCCTCTTACATAATATGTAGTAATAAGCATGAAAGGGGAACTAGTATGTCTTGCTATAACTACTGTAAGTATTGTAAAGAGTATAAAAAGAAACAGCATGATTGTTGTAATAATACGAGTAAGTGTAATGACAACAAGGAAAAGCTTGTTAGGGCGTCAGCATTTAGAGCTAGAAATACGGTGGAGCAAACGGTTCCTGCCAATACTTTTGTAAAGGTATTGTTCCAAAATGAACAATTTGATTTAGCAAATGAGTATGATCCTGCAACTTCTATTTTTATGCCGAAGACTAAAGGAGTTTACTCTATTCTTGGAACAATTGGTTTCTTTCCAAACGATCCGAGCTTAAATTATAGAGCTCGTGTAGAAATTCGTGTGAATGGAAACGCGGCAATAGCTATAGATAATGACTTTTTCGGTCCAATCAGTTTTGGAAATGTAGTAAGTGTTTCGACAATCATTCAATTGAATGAAGGAGATCAAGTTGAGGTTTATGCGCAAAGTAGCATAGACGGAGTTTTAAGTCCTTCAGAAGACGGTTCACATTTTGAAGCGGCAAGATTCCCTTCTCCAATAAAATAAAGTTGGGTACAGAGAAGATAAAGAATAATCCTCACCAAAATGGTGGGGATATTTTATTCTATTGAAAATAGTAATAGTTTGTCCAAACAATTCTTATCTATGTTACATAGTATGTAATAATAAGTTTAAAGGGGGACTTACTACGTCTTATTATTACTGTAAGTATTGTAAAGATTACAAAGAGAAAAATCATGATTGCTTTAGAAAAAATAGTCAATGTGATAGAAAGTATGTAAAAGTGAATTGTTGTGATGATAAGAAAGAAAAACTTGTTAGGGCATCAGCATTTAGAGCTGTTAATACAATAAATCAACCTGTTCCTGAAAATACTTCAGTTAAAGTATTATTTCAAAATGAACAGTTTGATCTAGCAAATGAATTTAACCCAGCAACGTCTATTTTTATTCCGAAGACGAAAGGGGTATATAGTGTATTAGGGAATATAACATTTTCTCCAAATGATTTTAATGTAAATTACAGAGCTAGAGTTGAAATTCGTGTGAATGGAAATCCGGCAATAGCAATAGATAATGATTTCTTTGGGACTGGGGTATTTTTTAATAATGATGTTTCAGTAACGTCTATTCTTCAATTAGAAGCAGGAGATTCAGTTGAAATTTTTGCTGAGAGTAGTGTTGCTGGAGTAATTGTTCAAAATGTGAATGGTTTGAATACGGTTCATTTTGAAGCGGCAAGATTTCCGTCTCCAATTAAATAATGAAGAGAATAAAATAATTTTCAGTAGGTTTAGTGAATCCCCTTTACCAAATGGTAGGGGATTATTATTGTTTTTTGTAAAATATATAAGTAAACAGGTTAAATGTAGTTTATTTCAGGAGCATTTCGGATGATAGGAAGTAAGGGTGAAAGAGCTATCTTATTTTGAGTATTAGATTTTCTACAGATAATAAAAAGAGTACAACGAAAGTAGTAACATGATGGTGAAAGTTCTTTACCAGTACAATTGCTAGTTATTTTACGTTTTTTTCTTTACTATATAGAAATTACATATTTAACGTAAGTTTGTGTAGGTAATGTTATTGTATGGAAAGGAATAATAGTAAGGAAATTATACTATATAAAAATAAAATAAATCCTAATATGAGTAGTATTGGATGCAACTTGAACATGTTTGACCTCCTTGAGTATATAAAGATTTTAATACATCTATGGTCAATTTAGAAGGGAAATGTTTTAGATGAATCCTGTTTGAATAAATATACTAATGTAACAGAGGAGTGAAAGTAAAATTAATAAAGGAGTATTGCTCGGTACACTTTGATTAAATTGTTTATAAAGAGCAGGTGGATTTATCACACGTGAAATATAAAAGTGAACAGGCTTATATGTACAGGATGAGGGATAAATAAAAAAAGAGCATACACAAATGGTACGCTCTAAAGAAAGATAGGTTTTATGAGTGGATAATCTCCATACGATAATATATGCTCAATTAATAAAAACGTGTGAAAAATCAATAGATTATCAATGGAATATCATGAAATGAGTAATTGTGGTCTTTACCGAAGTTGTTTAGCTAACTAAATAGTACAGATTAACAACCAGATAGTAATCGCACTTCTGTTTCGTATTTCTTATAGTCTGGATATTGCGTAATAGTTTGACATTTAGGTGTGGAAAGTTGATTAATTATAGAAATATTTGTAATTACCTCGTTACAAGGGCCGAAAAATGTAATTTTTAGTTTTGAATTTGGTGGAACTTTGACCACGATAGGTTTTTTTTCCATGAAATCAGCTCCTAATACGCAGTATTGTATACTGCTTTTTTTATTTAATTTGTAAAGGCGTATGAATATATAATATGAAATTTTTAGTTGAGTTGATAATGATATGGAGTTTTATAGTGTGATCAGATTATGAAAAACTAGTAGAAACGTAATTAAAAGATTGTATATTTTTAAAAAAATATAGATTCCCCCTATTTATATTATAGATAGCTAGTTAGGCATAAGGAGCTTTCGCTAAAACTAGCTTTGAATATAATAATAAAAAGGAGATGAATTGTATTGGGGTATATTATCGATATCTCAAAATGGAATGGAACGATTAATTGGGATATTGCAGCATCTCAGCTAGATTTAGTTATTGCTAGAGTTCAAGATGGTTCGAATACGGTAGATTATATGTATCAAAATTATGTGAATGAAATGAAGAAACGTAGTATCCCATTTGGTAATTATGCATTTTGTCGCTTTATATCTATTGCTGATGCAAGGAAAGAGGCACAAGATTTTTGGAATCGTGGCGATAAATCTGCTAAGTTTTGGGTGGTAGACGTAGAAATTCAAACGATGATGGATATGCAAGGAGGGACACAAGCGTATATAGACGAATTACGCCGTCTAGGTGCGAAAAAAATAGGCTTATATGTGGGGCATCATACGTATGTATCATTTGGAGCGCGTAATATTGAAGTAGACTTTGTATGGGTACCTCGTTATGGAGGAAATAAGCCAGCATATCCGTGTGATATTTGGCAATATACTGATTCGGGAAATGTTCCGGGTATTGGGAAATGTGATTTAAACCAATTAATAGGAAATAAGTCGCTTTCTTGGTTTATAGGTTTTGATCGAATAAATCAATCTATTCAATCCGGCAAAGAGGATGCACAGCAATCAAACGGTATAGGTATTGCAGTTTCCAAATATCCTGATGGATATGGTATAAACGTATATGAAAATCCTGCAAATCCACGGTTTACAGGTATAATAACTCCAAAAACTCCATATGTAGTCTTACATGGTTATTGGGGAGGCACAGATAAAGATATGATTTGCTTAGGCAATGATAAACAATGGGTATATGTGAAATATTTTGATGTGAAATGGTTTTATGCATCTTCAAAATATCCCGTTGGGTATGGAGTTAACTATTATGCAGAGCCTGAATGTATAAATAATAAAGGGAGTATAGATGGATCGAAATCTTTTCGTGTGTGGGGCAGAGCGAAAAATGCGATAGATATCGGGCAAAATAATTGGATACTTGAAGAACATGTAACTATTAATTTGCTATAAATAGTTGCTTGTTTTTAATAATACGTAAAGGGTCATATTACACATACATAGTAAGATGACCTTTAATATTTGAACAAAAAGTACATGATACATAGTTTATTCAAATGAAATGAATTACATGTAGAAAACACATTGTATACACAACAATACTGTATAGTTATTCTTATATAATAATAAAAGTGAGGTATTTTGAATTGAAAAAGAAAAAGCTATTTTTAGGGACGATTATTTCATGCGTAGTATTGGCATTATCTGCATGTGGTTCCTCAGGCAACGTAGTAACATCAAAAGTAGGAAATGTTACAGAGAAAGAGTTAAGTAAAGAGTTAAGACAAAAATATGGGGAAAGTACTTTATATCAAATGGTGTTAAGTAAGGCATTGCTAGATAAATATAAAGTTTCAGATGAAGAAGCAAAAAAACAAGTAGAAGAAGCAAAAGATAAAATGGGAGACAACTTCAAATCGACTCTAGAGCAAGTTGGATTGAAAAATGAAGATGAATTAAAAGAGAAAATGAAGCCAGAAATTGCATTTGAAAAAGCGATTAAAGCTACTGTCACAGAAAAAGATGTCAAAGATAACTATAAGCCAGAACTGAAAGTAAGTCACATTTTAGTGAAAGATGAAAAGACTGCTAAAGAAGTGAAAGAGAAAGTAAATAATGGTGAAGACTTTGCGGCTCTAGCGAAGCAATACTCAGAGGATACTGGTTCAAAAGAACAAGGCGGAGAAATAGCTGGTTTTGCTCCAGGGCAAACGGTGAAAGAATTTGAGGAAGCTGCATATAAATTAGATGCAGGACAAGTAAGTGATCCGGTAAAAACAACTTACGGTTACCATATTATTAAAGTGACAGATAAAAAAGAATTGAAGCCATTTGATGAAGTGAAAGATGATATTCGTAAAGATTTAGAACAGCAAAGACTACAAGACACGACAGGTAAATGGAAGCAACAAGTAGTCAATGATTTATTGAAAGATGCTGATATTAAGGTGAATGATAAAGAATTTAAAAATACATTTGAATTTCTAGAAAAGAAATAATGACTGCAATTAGAAAAGGGAACCTTTATAGGTTCCCTTTTCTAGTTAGTGTGTGAGTTATAAATAGATAGTAAGACAATACAATATTACATATAAATATTAAGAATTACAATGGGAATATATGTAATATTTTAAAGGTGGAATAATCATTACTTCATAAAATGTTGATATTATAATGTTTTGTTTGATTAATTTTATTAAATATAAAGCAAAGTTATTATTTTTATCCCACTATTTGTAGGCAGTATCATTTGCTTGGGCTAATTATTAGTTGGGAATGAACAAAACTTGAATTGATTTAAATTTTACTTTATAGATGTTGATAAACATAATTTACAGAATGAAACATACAATAATATTGATGCTAAATGAAGGGGGAAGTAGAGCATTCTATTAAAATGGATGTTCTTTTTAGTATGGAATTTTCAGAGGAAGAATGAACATTGTTACATGGATTATTGAATAGATAAATATATTACGTAGGAGGAGAACATGTGAAAGTAATCTTTCAAAGAGAAGGTGCAGGGAAAATTTTTGAATCGTATGATGAAGATATAAGTAACTTATTAGCGATTTTAAAAGAAACGAAAGGGATTAAGATCGGGATGGTTGAGTATGAAGTATTAAAATACGAATTAGAGTATTTTCGTAACCCTAAAAAAGCAGTAACAGAGAGGGAGTTACATATAATAGTACAACCAAAATATATTGAATAATTTAGATGGAATTATTTATCCCACTTTAATGGGCAGTAAGACCCCCACCTCACAATTCAGCGAAAGCAAAGAATTTATGTGGGGGATCAACTGCCCATAAAAGTCCGATTGGTTCAACTAATAATCAGTGGGGGATGAAGAAAATCCCCACTGATTAAAGTTTCACTTTATAGATAGTCTTATACAGTATGTACGAAAAGAGAGTGTTTAAATTGCTCTCTTTTCATAGAAGTTTTGTGAGTTCGTTCTGTATAATATATGCTTGCTTTTATAGATGGTTAATAAACTCGAAAAGTAAAACTTTTTGGTTTAGGCAGGGATTTTATATTTGAGTAGATAAACGTTCATATATATTGTTTTTTTATAAAAATATTGGAGGAGTAAAAATGAGTTTAGCAAGTTATATAGGGTGCAATGTAGAAATTCCGTTAACAGATCCAGATTCTAATGATGTAATTGTTTTTGGATCGTGCTTTTCAGATGAAAGTATGCGTGGAATTGTACAAGAGTTTCAATTTCAAACAAGTTACACGTATGAAGTTTCAACGAGTTGGGGCATTGAGCTTGATGAGTGGCAAAGTGAAAGGGAGAAGAGAGAAGCTAAAAAAAGCTATTAGCTTTATGCTCGATTATGGAAGGCTATTTAAATGAAGGGGACTATTTTGAATTATTCAGTTGTTGGGGTGGTGATGAAGATAAAGAACGAGTGGGAGAGTTAAAATTAAAAATAAATCATTTCAATGTAGATGGGATTTGTATTCCGGAAAGAACTCTTGTCACAATAGAAAAATAAATATAGAAATATATGTTATGAGAAAAAGCGACTTCAACTTGTATGAAGTCGTTTTTTTGTTGATATTTGGACGTCCTATTAAATAAGAAGTGAAAAGCTCATTTGATGAAGAAAAAATAATGATGGATAAAAATATAATTTAAATCATTTCAAAAGAACGTAGGTTCGTGTATAATTAGAACGAATGTTCTTGTGTTGTGGGTAGTATACGATTTAGAAAGAACGCGAAACATTATTTACGGACAGTTGATTTTCAATTTACTTTCCTCGCCTGTAGCGATTATTGAGGTATGAGCTTTACTGTCTATTAATGTGGGGTAAATATGAGCCAAGCAATTATGAAAGAATAATCGAAGAACAATATGTATGAAATCAAATGGATAAATGATCAAGGAGATTAAGAAATGAATAATGTAAAGGTGCAAAAAGAAGAAAGAGAATGGGTTCCATTTACAGTAATGTCGGAACAGTTGTTAAGTATGCGAAAGGTTGTTGGGGAAAAGTTTAAAGTACAAAAACCGCTTTTAACAAACGAAGCGAAAGAGAACATTTCAGATAAATTATTAACGTCGTTATTGTCTGAGAAAGAAATATTAGTGACATATTTTGAAGATGGATACATACTAACAAGCTATATGACAGTTGTACATATAAACCCGCTAAAGCGCATTGTAATATGTACTGACGCTTTTTATAAAACATACGTATTTAATGCTGCGGATATTATTGAACTAACATAAAGGAAGCTGAAATTTAAGTTTTAGCTTTTTTATTTTTGTTAGATGAGGGATAGAAATAATGAAACGAAAAAGCAGCTAGCTTCAGACTAGCTGCTAAGCCCCAGGGAAAGGGAGAAAAAGATAGGGTACTCCAAAAATCAATAATAGCTGTGTAACAGCCTGATTATAGTATAGACAAATTCAAAATTTCTAAACAGAACGATAAAAAAATAGCATTAGGCTGTACCTACTTGGTTTTGATCTGCAAGGTCAGAATCAAACGTATTAGTCGCGCTCACGCCATTAAAAGTATTAACAACAAAACCGACGTTTGAAGCACCAGATCCATTATAAGCCTTCGTATTTTCTTTCGGAGAAACGTTGTAGAAATCACCTAAGTTAAATGAACCGTTACTATTTTGTACAACTAAATTCCCTACAACTGAGGGCATAGTTTTCACCCACTTTACAATCATTTGTTAACACTACTATATGGCCGTATAGTCCAAATGGTTCATGTAACAAAATTGTGGAATAGTAAATCGTTTGAAGTGTAGCTTAATCCTACAATAAAAGTATGTTAAAATTAATGTATGGTCGATTAACTTTTTGGGAGAATTGTATAATTAATATATGTGAAATAAAAGGAGGCAAAATGTAATGAATAATGTTATAAAAAAAGTAGATTTAACAGATGCAAAATCAAGTAATCTTGTTGCACTAATTTATAGCAATGAAGTTATATTGGTTGAAGAAGCATTTTGTCCAAATGAAATAAAATTAAAGTTTAATGAAATTGCAATTTTATCTGTCATTAAAACAGCACATATAATGAAAGTATCCATCAGAAAAGAACTGGAAGCAATTTTTCATGACACTGGTGTTTTATTTGTGAAGCATAGTGTTGAGTATGGTAACAGTCAATCTATTACTATGCATTTTGAGCAATTTAAAAAGTTGCAGCATGAGATTGAGAATTTAAAGAAAAGTATGTAATCAGATTAAGTGAAGATTCTTTCATAGAGGTGAACTGTTCTATGTTGAAAAAATGGTTTGAAAATTTTTTGAATGAAACTCATTGTAAACATAAATATATTTTTATTAAGATGCAGGATAATGAAGATTTTAAAAGTGGTAAGCTAGGTATAGCTTATGTGTATCGTTGTAAGAAATGCGGGAAAGAGAAGCTGAAATTTAAAAACAATAACGAAATAAATAATGAATTTTTTGATACATAAAAAAGAGTAACCGTTATCGTTACTCTTTTTGCTTATATAAAAACTCCTTCTAAAGTATGAAATGAGTTGATACTTTAGTAATTGGCTGAATAAAAAAGAAGATAATAAAATATTGTAAAGGAGGAGAGAGGCTTGAAACGAAATAACAGTGGGAAAAGTGTAATTATTACAGGAGTGACGCAAGGGTTAGGTCGTGCAATGGTTGATCGATTTCATGAATTGGGATGGAATATATATGGCTGTGGACGTTCAAAAGATAAAATTGAAGAATTGAAAAAATATTACGGTAATACACATGACTTTCAAATAATTGATGTTTCAGATTCTCAGCAAGTAAGCGATTGGGCAAATTATATACTTCATAGAAATAGAGCACCTGATCTGTTAATAAATAATGCATCGATTGTTAATAAAAATGCGCCACTCTGGAAAGTAACTGCTCAAGAATTCGAAAATGTAATGAATGTAAACGTAAACGGTGTAGTAAATGTAATAAGAGCATTTGTCCCAGCAATGATAGCTAGGAAAGAAGGAATGATTATTAATATGAGTTCTAGTTGGGGGAGAGAAGGAGAAGCTGAGCTTGCGCCATATTGTGCCTCAAAGTTTGCAATTGAAGGCATCACGAAATCTTTGGCACTGGAATTGCCTTATGGTATGGCTGTTGTTGCTTTAGACCCGGGTGGAAGTATTAGTACCCCGATGCTGTATTCGTGTGCACCGCAGTATGTAAACGATTCACCCACACCTGAAATGTGGTCCCATCATGCCATTCAATATATATTGAATATAACAATAGATAAAAATGGAGCTTCATTGACATGTCCAGAATGTATGTAAATATAAATTGAAATGGCATATTTTTAGTACTGCACACTTTGTCTAAAAAGTACCTATAAGGTGCTTTTTTGTATGATTAGCACATTATTGAATGCACAAAATTACATATAGAAAATAAATATGAGTTAAAGGATGCCATTTCTGTATTTCAAAAGTAGTAGAAAATTTCTAAATAGGTGATAAAAATGAACCCAAGCGGTTTAAAAGTGACAGGAGCATGGTTTCAAGTAGGCGGAAATCTTACAGCGGCAATTGGGACGACAAGAGGATTTATCGGAGAAGAGAAAGTTGAATCAAATCTTGTAATTGTAGGAAGCTCATTACAAGCCCTCGGATATATATTGCAAATTATAGCGAGTAATGAAACTGAAGATGAAGGTGACAGTGACAGAGAGAATCAAAATACGTGTTTGAAAAATAAAAGTGAAATGCTTGATAAAACGGGCATTGAGTTATTAGCATTAGGGAATATATCAAATGTAATAGGAACGTATTTTAATATAAATGAGCAATTGAAAGAAAATGATTATCTTATAATTGTCGGGAACAGTTTACAATCGATTGGTGCACTTTTAGGAGTGGAAGCGGCTTTGCTTGAGATGAAAGCAGTACAGAGAATTATAATATTAGGTAATTCTCTGCAAAGTTTAGGTGCTGGACTTCAAGCATATCAAGGTATTATTAATATATCAAATAACGAAATTGAAAAGGAGGACAGTACGGTTGATAAGAAAAATGAGAGAATAATAGCACTCATTGGTGTTTGGATACAAGCGATAGGAACGGCTATTTCTGCTATTGGACTAACTTTAATAGAGAAAGAAGAAAGGTTAGAAAAAATAATTATATGAAATTGTTCATATAAAGGAGATGTGTAAAATTTCAATTTTACATAAGTAGAAAAGTTGAAGTAGTAGGTTTTTTTGTATTAGAATAGAATATATAGCAGTAAAAAAGATAGTAGTGGCAAATGAAAAATAAAAATGCGAAAAAATGGTTTTATTAGCGTTAAATAGAAGAGAGATTAAAAATACAAAGCAAGGAGTTTTCAAGAGATGATGTATTTGTTGGCAATTCTTCTTCCACCTGTAGCCGTATTATTTTGTGGAAAACCATTTCAAGCAATAATTAACTTCATATTAACATTAATTTTTTGGGTTCCAGGCGTTATACATGCGATATTAGTTGTACATGATCAAAAAGCGGATCGGCGATTAAAAAAACAAATTCAAGCATATGATGAAATGAATAAGAGAAATAGAAGATAGTTGAGTCGTGAAATGAAAAAAGAAAGGGGGATTACCTCCTTTCTTTTTTCATTTTGTTTAAGTTTAAATTTTAGTATAGCGGAAAGAATTTTTAATATAAGTATTGTGATAATTAGTTTTAGATTGTGCGTTTAATAAACCGGTGTAAATGTTTTCAGGCACGTTAAAGAAATCATACATTCCATTCTTTAATTGAATACGCAAAATCATAGAAAATGGATTATAACCAACAGCAACTAAATTTTTTGAAATCACGGGAGATAGCTCCATTATTTCGCAACTCCTCACTTTTCATTTTTTATTATTTCTTGTAGATGTTGAGTTTGTGGTGTTGAAATCCTTATAATTAAAGAAGTATTATACTTATATGCAATATATTAAATATTTGTTATACGTAATAATAAGGAAGTTCACACGAAGTACATATCGTTGTGCTATTTTTATTTCACCTTTGATTTATAAATAAGAAAATATTGACCATTTGAAAAAAAGGTATATTATTTATACGAGGTATAAAAATTCACTTTTTACATTCTATGCTTAAAGGGGCGGCATTATTAGGAAAAATAGAAGTGAAAATAGTTTGTATAAGAAGTATTCTAAAATTTATAATCTGTGAATTAGGAAAATATTGAATGCTCCAGGTCAATATACTTTCTTAATTAACTTTAGTTTAGAAAGTATATTGACCTCAATATTTTTAAGTAAATCAACGGGAGAATTGAAAGGCAGGAGAAAGTAACATGTCAGAAAATTATCGTTCTCGAGAGGAGCGACGACAAGTTAAAAAGAAAAAACAGCCAGCTTCTAAAACACAAAAACCAAAAGGAAAAACATCGTTCTTTCGTAAGTTTTTAATTACTTGCTTATTACTTGGTATTGTTGGTTTAGTGGCAGGGGTTGCTACCTTCTTCGTAATGATTAAGGACGCACCAAAACTTGAGAAAGCAAAACTTGTTAATCCATTATCCTCAAAAATTTATGATAAAAATGGCGATTTGGTATATGAATACGGGAAAGAGAAACGGACGAATGTTACGTATGATCAAATTCCTAAATTAGTAGAAAATGCATTTTTAGCAACAGAAGATGCACGTTTTTATGAGCATAGCGGAGTAGACTTCAAAGGTACTGCCCGTGCTGTGTTGGTGAGTCTTAAAGGAGATTACGGTTCACAGGGTGGAAGTACAATAACGCAGCAGGTTATTAAAAACTACTTCTTATCGATGGAAAAAACATCAAAACGTAAAGTTCAGGAAATATATTTAGCGTATAAGCTAGAACAACAATATTCAAAACATGAAATTTTAGAAATGTATTTAAATAAAATTAATTTAGGAAACCGTTCATATGGTATCGCAACAGCAGCACAAAACTACTATGGTAAAGAATTAAAAGAGTTAACATTACCAGAAGTTGCGATGCTTGCAGGTTTACCGAAAGCACCGAATAACTATGATCCAACGAAAACGGACAATATTCAAAGAGCAACAGAAAGAAGAGATGTTGTACTAAAATTAATGAATCGACATGGTTATATTACGAAAGCAGAAATGGAAGAAGCTTCGAAAGTTAAAGTAACAGATGGACTTAAAACTGCAACTGTACAAGCAATGCCATATCCTGCATTTATGGATGCAGTTGTGAAAGAAGTAGAAAAAGAATTGCCAGATGCTAACATTGGTTCTGACGGTTTAGAAATTTATACAACTTTAGATAAAGATGCACAGAATGCTGCTGATAGAATATTAGATGAAAATATTATTAATTATCCAAATGATAAATTCCAAGGTGCTTTCACATTTATGGATACGAAAACAGGCGAGGTTCGTGCTATAGGTAGTGGGCGCGGTGAAAATAAAGCAGTATTTAAAGGGCATAATATGGCAATTGAATTAGATCGTGCAGCTGGTTCAACGATGAAGCCAATCTTTGATTACGGTCCTGCAATTGAATACTTAAAATGGGCTACGTATCATCAAATTGATGATTCTCCATTTAAATATTCAACGGGACAAGAACTTCGAAATGCGGACAGAAGTCATTTAGGCCCAATTACTATGCGTGAAGCGTTAAAAATGTCACGTAACGTTCCAGCAGTTAAAACTGCAAAAGAAGTAGGACTTAATAAATCAAAGGAATTCTCTGAGAAATTAGGTATTACATTTAATAAACCGCCGGCAGAATCTACAGCTATTGGTACAAACGAAGTATCACCAACTGAAATAGCGGGTGCTTATGCGACATTTGGTAATGGTGGAAAGTATACGAAACCGCACTTTGTTAAGAAAGTAGTTTATCCAGACGGCAAGTCACAAAGTTTTGGACAAAAACCAAAACAAGTTATTGCTGATTCTACAGCATATATGATTACTGATATGCTTCGCTCAGTAGTGACATCAGGTACTGGTACAGCGGCAAATATTAGTTCTTTAGATGTAGCTGGTAAAACGGGTACAACAAACTATGATTCAAAACAATTAGCGAAATTTAATATTCCAGAAAGTGCAACTCGTGATAGTTGGTTTGCAGGTTATACGCCGCAATATACGATGGCAGTATGGACTGGGTATATGAAAGATGGTAAAGACGAGTATATTAGTAGTAAAAATACGAAAATTGCACAATTGATCTTTAAAGAAATGATGAGCGAGATGGCTACAGATAAATCAAGATTTAAAATGCCAAGTAGTGTAATTCAAGAAGGTAGTGAGCTGCGTATAAAAGGGGAAAAACGTGATTCTTCTCCAAATACGAGCGTACCGGATACAACGGAAAAACCAAAACAAGATCAACAGCAAAAAACTGAAGAAGAGAAAAAGCAAGAAGAATTAAAGAAACAAGAAGAACTTAAAAAACAAGAAGAAGAAAAGAAACAAGAGGAACTGAAGAAGCAAGAAGAACAAAAGAAACTAGAAGAGCAAAAGAAACAAGAAGAAGAAAAGAAACAAAATGAACAAAATAATGGAAATGGCCAAGGAACAACACCTCCAGCAAATAACGGAGGAGGCCAAGGAAATACAACACCTCCAGCGAATAATGGAGGAGGCCAAGGAAATACAACACCTCCAGCGAATAATGGAGGAGGCCAAGGAAATACAACACCTCCAGCGAATAATGGAGGAGGCCAAGGAACAACACCTCCAGCAAATAACGGAGGAGGTCAAGGAAATACAACTCCACCAGCGACCACAGAACCAAATACTGGCGGGAATGCAGGAGAGACCCCTGCTAATAATGGGCAGTAAGAAAAATTTATAAAAATATTAAAAAGCACTTAAGATTTGTATACATTACATTCTTAAGTGCTTTTTTCGTTTAAATGTTAAAAGTACCATAGAAATTTTAGGAATAAATAGAAGGAGAATGATAAAAAACTTGAGCCTGAGGTAGTGGAGGATAACTTTGGCTTTGAAAGATAGTACTACTTGGATGTGCGCCATGATGCCAAAATGAGGGAGTAACTTGACCTGGAATTTGATATTGTTGCCAAGTTGTAGGAAGTTCAATTCATACATCGGAACTAGCTGTATGGACGGCTGGAACGTGTATCCCAGGAGTCGAAGGAACGACGGCTGTTACTCTTAAAGATACCCACATAACATAATCATTCCTAAGTTGTGATAATAAAGTAGTATATTCTATTCACGCGTGTAAAGGTACATATAGATAGGACTTTAGGCTAATGTATATGTATAAAGTTGTAAGACCAATTTAAATTCATGGTGGACCATTTATTATAAAAAGATACATCTATTTACGGAGGGAAAAGGAACTAAGAAAATGTAAAATGGAGGTGTTAATTGCAAGAATATACGTGTTTATGGAGGAATTTTAATGGAACGATTATGGACGAAATCATTTATTCAAATGACTTTCGCAATGTTATTTTTATTTACAGGATTTTATTTACTTGTTCCAACGCTCCCGCTCTTTATTAAAGAAATTGGTGGTAATGAATCACAAGTTGGACTTATGATGGGGATGTTTACAATTGCAGCAGTTGTAATACGACCGATTATTGGAGGAATGTTAGATCAATATGGTAGAAGATCTTTTATTATTTTCGGACTCATCTTTTTTGGGTTAACGATGTATTCTTATAATTTAGCGTCCACTATTGTCCTGCTAGCTGTTTTACGTGTTATTCACGGGGTAACTTGGGCTGTCTCTACAACAGCTGTTGGAACAGCGATAACTGATATTATTCCAGATTCGCGCCGTGGTGAAGGTATGGGATGGTACGGTATGGCTATGACAATTGCGATGGCAATTGGCCCAATGATTGGATTATCGGTTGTACAAAATTATTCATTTCACGGCCTATTCTTGTTAGCAACTCTTTTATCCTTTGTGGCAGTGTTATTATCGTTCATCACGAAAATACCATTCACACCACAAAAAGAAAAAGGAAAAATGCAGTTGTTTGAAAAGTCCGTTCTATCCATTACGATTGTTGTTTTCTTTTTATCATTTGCATATGGAGGGATTACGACATTTTTACCGCTATTTGCATCGTCAATTGATGTGAATCCTGGGACATTCTTTCTTGTATATGCAGTTTCTTTAACAATTATCAGACCAGTTTCAGGAAAACTATTAGATAAGTATGGGGAAGTATTTATCATACTCCCGGCACTATGCATTACTATCATCGCAATAGTTGTATTAACGATTTCACATAGTTTAATGGGTGTAGTTATCGCCGCTGCATTATACGGTGTTGGATTCGGTTCCGCACAGCCGGCATTGCAAGCAGCGATGCTTACAATTGTTGATCCGAGTAAAAGAGGGGTCGCTAACGCTTCATTCTTTACCGCATTTGATTTAGGGATTGGACTTGGTGCGATTTTACTTGGAGTTGTTTCGCAAATGTTTGGTTACCGTATTTTATTTGCAGGTAGTGCAATTTCAGGATTAATTGCTTTCATTATTTTTGTTATTTTTGTAAAACAGCGATTAGGTAAAAAAGAATTTGCGTAAACGGGAGTAAAAAAGATGAGAATTTCAATTGAACATGACGCTCTACAATGGTTTAAGGAATAATTACGAATATAACATGATTGTAATTCAATGCAGCATGGATATTCTTTAGGGATAGTTTCTAAGAAACCAGATGGGGAAATTGTGTCAGTTGAGTAAGAAGTCATTCTATTTTTAGGGGATGTTGATGAACTTTGGTACTTTCAAAACTATCATTTAGTTGAAGGTTACCTCGAGAAAATGAAAGAAATTTAATTTAATTATGTAAAATAATAACTTTTTTAAAAATAAATAAGTTTTATATGAAAATTATATTGAAGAGATAGTGAAATAAATATCATGTAGAAACGAGTTGTAAATGTGTACAACTCGTTTTTATTATTTTCTTAAAAAAATTGGAAGAATGATATATTTAGCAGGAATTTTTGAATCATCCTTATATTTTGTTTTAATAAAAGTTAAAAAGAAGTCTGTCCTTTCTTTATAAAATATGAAAATTATTTTTGAAAAATTGTATTGTTACATCGGTAAAAGTATAGGAAACTTATCATTATAAAATAAATTGAAATCTTCTAAAAACTCTGATACATTGAAATAGAAATGTAGTTTCACAGTATTGTAAAGGCTTACAGTTATGTGCACGAAGATCTATTAGGATTGGAGGAAATAATGATGAAAGCTGAAGAAAAATTTTCCCCGGGATTAGATGGTATAGTGGCAGCGGAGACGAAAATCTCGTTTCTTGACACAGTGAAAGGTGAAATTGTAATTCAAGGGTATGATTTAATCGAACTCTCAAAAACAAAAGAGTATTTAGACATTGTGCACCTTTTATTGGAAGAACATCTACCAAATAAGGATGAAAAAATAGCACTTGAAAAGAAATTAAAAGAAGAATATGCGGTACCAGAAGGTGTATTTAACGTATTAAAAGCATTGCCGAAAGAAACGCACCCTATGGATGGGTTACGTACAGGTGTGTCCGCATTAGCTGGTTACGATAATGACATCGAAAACCGCTCTTTAGAAGTGAATAAAAGCCGAGGGTACAAGCTATTAAGTAAAGTACCAAACATTGTAGCAAATAGCTATCATATTTTAAACAATGAGGATCCAATTGAACCTCTTAAGGAATTATCGTATAGCGCAAATTTCTTCTATATGTTAACAGGTAAAAAACCAACTGAACTTGAGGAGAAGATCTTTGATCGTTCCCTTGTTTTATATAGTGAACATGAAATGCCAAACTCTACATTTACAGCGCGCGTTATTGCCTCTACGCAATCCGACTTATATGGTGCTTTAACAGGTGCGGTTGCATCTTTAAAAGGTAGCTTACATGGCGGTGCGAACGAAGCAGTTATGTACATGCTTTTAGAAGCTGGTAATGTTGAGAAGTTTGAAGAGTTGTTACAGAAGAAATTATATAACAAAGAAAAAATTATGGGCTTTGGACACCGTGTTTATATGAAGAAAATGGATCCAAGAGCACTTATGATGAAGGAAGCTTTAAAGCAGTTATGTGATGTAAAAGGTGATTATACACTATATGAAATGTGTGAAGCTGGAGAAAAGATTATGGAGAAGGAAAAAGGAATTTATCCGAACCTTGATTATTATGCAGCTCCAGTATATTGGATGCTTGGTATTCCAATTCAACTTTACACACCAATCTTCTTTAGCTCTAGAACAGTAGGACTATGTGCGCACGTAATTGAACAACATACGAACAATCGATTGTTCCGTCCACGTGTAAATTACATTGGCGAGCGACATGTACTTAGTAAATAAGAACAACTGGGGAGTTGTTAGCGCCGCCCGCCGGATGGGTGTTTGACCGACACCCATCATTAATAATAACGAATTTTCGACAGAAAGGGAAGAATAGCATGATTAAAACAAATGAAATTAAACAAAAAGATGCATTATTAGAAGAGATTACGGATTATGTATTAAATAAAGAGGTAACTAGTGCAGAAGCATTCAGTACTGCTCGTTACGTATTACTTGATACACTTGGATGCGGAATTTTAGCACTACAATATCCAGAGTGTACGAAATTATTAGGGCCAGTTGTACCAGGAACAATCGTGCCAAATGGTACACGTGTACCTGGTACGTCATATGTACTTGATCCAGTGAAGGGTGCATTTAATATCGGATGTATGATCCGTTGGTTAGACTATAACGATACTTGGCTTGCAGCAGAGTGGGGACATCCATCTGATAACTTAGGCGGCATTTTAGCAGTGGCAGATTATATTAGCCGTGTTCGTATTTCAGAAGGAAAAGAACCGTTAAAAGTACGTGAAGTATTAGAAATGATGATTAAAGCACATGAAATTCAAGGTGTACTTGCTTTAGAAAACAGCTTAAACCGCGTTGGTCTTGACCACGTATTATATGTAAAAGTAGCAACAACCGCTGTAGTTGCAAAAATGCTTGGCGGAACACGTGAAGAAATCTTTAATGCATTATCACATGCGTGGATTGATAATTCTAGTCTTCGTACATATCGTCATGCTCCAAATACAGGATCACGTAAGTCATGGGCAGCAGGTGATGCAACGAGCCGCGGTGTTCATCTTGCAATGACTGCTCTAAAAGGTGAAATGGGTTATCCAACAGCATTATCTGCACCAGGATGGGGATTCCAAGATGTATTATTCAATAAACAAGAATTAAAATTAGCAAGACCACTAGAGTCTTATGTAATGGAAAATGTATTATTTAAAGTTTCATATCCAGCAGAATTCCATGCACAAACAGCTGCAGAATGTGCTGTGAAATTACATCCAGAAATTAAAGAAAGATTAGATGAAATTGACCGTATTACAATTACAACTCACGAATCTGCAATTCGTATTATTGATAAAGAGGGTCCATTAAATAATCCAGCTGATCGTGATCATTGTTTACAGTACATTACGGCAATTGGTTTATTAAAAGGAGATATCGTTGCGGACGATTATGAAGATGTAGTAGCAAATGATCCACGTGTAGATGAATTACGTAATAAGATGGTCGTTGTTGAAAACAAACAGTACAGTTTAGACTATCTTGACCCGAACAAGCGCTCAATCGCCAACGCTGTTCAAGTTCATTTCAAAGATGGCACTGTAACAGAAAACGTGGAATGTGAATATCCACTTGGTCACCGTTTCCGTAGAGACGAAGCAATTCCAAAAGTTGTTCAAAAATTCACTGCAAATATGGCAGGTCATTATTCTAGTAAGCAACAAGAACAAATTCATGAAGCTTGTTTAAATGAAGAGAAGCTAGAAAATATGAATGTAAACGAATTTGTAGATCTATTCTTAATTTAATAATAGGGGGAATTTAGAATGGCTTGGGTTGTGAATAAACAGTCAACACAAGAGGAGCTTGCGAATCGCTTCCGAGCTTTAGTAGAAGCAAATGAAATTTTGCAAATTCCAGGTGCTCATGACGCAATGGCAGCTTTAGTTGCGAGAAATACAGGATTCTCAGCTCTTTATTTATCAGGAGCTGCTTATACTGCAAGTAAAGGACTACCTGATTTAGGAATCGTGACGTCTACTGAAGTAGCAGAGAGAGCAAAGGACCTAGTAAGAGCTACAGATTTACCAGTTCTTGTTGATATTGATACAGGGTTTGGTGGTGTATTAAACGTAGCGAGAACAGCGGTAGAAATGGTAGAAGCGAAAGTTGCAGCTGTTCAAATTGAAGATCAACAACTACCAAAGAAATGTGGACATTTAAATGGTAAGAAACTCGTTACGACAGAAGAGTTAGTTCAAAAGATTAAAGCGATTAAAGAAGTTGCACCAAGCTTATATATTGTAGCGCGCACAGATGCTCGCGGTGTAGAGGGCTTAGATGAAGCGATCGATAGAGCGAACGCTTATGTAAAAGCAGGTGCAGATGCGATATTCCCTGAAGCACTTCAATCAGAAGAAGAGTTCCGTCTATTTAATAGTAAAGTAAATGCACCTTTACTTGCGAATATGACTGAATTTGGGAAAACGCCGTATTATAGTGCAGAGGAATTTGCGAATATGGGCTTCCAAATGGTTATTTATCCTGTAACTTCACTTCGTGTTGCAGCGAAAGCGTATGAAAATGTGTTTACTTTAATTAAAGAAACAGGTTCTCAAAAAGATGCACTTTCAAATATGCAAACGAGAAGTGAGTTATATGAAACAATTTCATATCATGACTTTGAAGAATTAGATACAGGAATTGCAAAAACCGTATTATCAGAGGATCAATAGATAAAACAACTAAGGCGATGAGAATACATCTTTGGCAAAACGAACTGCTTGATGTGAAAATTCATCGCCTTCTGTTTTCAAAAATAAGAAATTCCACTCATCGTAGACGAGCATACGTAGTAGCATGTAAGGCCGAAATGATAGGGGGATTCAGATGGAGAAAACGAAGTTACCGTGGGATGAATTTTTTTCACTTAATAAAGATGTGAATCATACTTTCTTTACGCCAGAAGATTTTTCAGGAGATGAAGATTTAATCGCAAAAACGACAGAACAATTCGTTAAACAAGAAATTGTTCCACAAATGGAGAATATTGAACAACATAACTATAAAGTTTCTCGACAATTATTTGAGAAAGCTGGAGAGCTTGGATTATTAAGTATCGAGGTTCCAGAAGATTACGGTGGATTTGAGTTAGGAAAGGCAGTTTCAGGACTTGTAGCAGAAAAAATGGGATACGCTGGTGCATTTAGCGTTTCATTTAATATACACGCAGGTGTAGGTACATTGCCTTACATATATTACGGAACGAAAGAACAAAAAGAAAAATATTTGCCGAAAATTGCGTCTGGAGAATGGATTGGGGCTTATGCTTTAACTGAGTCGAATGCTGGTTCGGATGCTTTAAGTGCAAAAACGAGTGCAGTATTAAATGAAGATGGTACTGCTTGGAAGTTAAATGGTGAAAAGCAGTGGATTACAAATGCTCATATGGCAGATGTATACGTTGTTTTTGCGAAGACAAATAAAGGAATGACAGCATTTATTGTCGAAAGAACATGTGAAGGTGTATCTATTGGACTAGAAGAAAAGAAAATGGGGATTAAAGGTTCTTCAACGGCTACTCTTATTTTAGAAGATGTTGTCATCCCTGCTGAAAATGTTTTAGGGGAAGTTGGGAAAGGGCATCACGTAGCTCTTAATATTCTAAACTTTGCTAGACTAAAGCTTGCTTTTGGAAATATTGGAACAGCAAAACAAGCAATTGGTTTGTCGGTTCAATATGGAAAAGAGCGAAAACAGTTCCAAACGGAATTAGTAGATTTTACGATGATTCAAGAGAAAATTGCAAATATGATTATTGCTACATATGGAGCAGAAAGTGCAGCCTACCGTACAGCAGGTGTAATTGATGAAGCAATTCATGAGAGTGATGAAGATCTTATGAAGAAAATGTCTCAATTTGCAATTGAATGTGCACTTAATAAAGTAAATGCTTCTGAAACACTAGGTCATATCGTAGATGAAGCTGTACAAATTCATGGTGGTTACGGTTATATGCAAGAGTACGAAGTAGAACGATTATATCGTGATGCTAGAATTAGTCGTATTTTTGAAGGTACGAATGAAATTAATAGATTAACAGTTGCTAAAATGTTAATGAAGCAAATGGAACAAATTGAAGATACTGAAGTAGAAGTGGATGTAGCAAATGTTGAAAGGAACCACCGTTACATTTTATTAGCGAAAAAATTGTTGAAACAATCTTTGAAAACGCTCTCTAAAACTCCAGGTTTAAAAATTGATCAAGAGCAAGAATATTCACGTGTATTATCAAATATGTTAACGGACGTGTACGTCATGGAATCAGCATTTTTACGTACGAGTAAAGCCATTAGTAAAAATGGTGAAGAGAAAGAGCGTACGAAACAAATGATAACTGACGTTATTTGTGAAGAAGGCTATCGCAAAGTAGAAGAAGCGGCGATTTCTATACTTTCAGCGGCTGTTACAGAAGAACAAGATCGACATGTGATTTTAGCTGAAATTCGTCAATTATTAGTGCCTTTATACACGAACGTATTTACAAAAAAGAGAGAGATTGCGAAAGCTATTATAAATCGCGGAAAGTATATTGTGTAAATAGGAGGAAAGCGATATGAAAAAGATTGGTTTTATCGGTTTAGGTAACATGGGTCTTCCGATGTCTAAAAATTTAGTTAAATCAAGTTACACAGTATACGGTGTGGATTTAAATAAGGAGGCTGAAGCTTCCTTTGAAAGTGAAGGAGGAATTATTGGCTTATCAATCTCAAAGCTAGCAGAAACATGCGATGTGATTTTTACAAGTTTACCTTCACCTCGTGCTGTTGAAGCAGTTTATTTTGGGGAAGAAGGATTATTTGAAAATAGTCATTCGAATGTAGTTTTAATTGATACAAGTACTGTATCTCCACAATTAAACAAACAGTTAGAAGAAGCTGCCAAGGAAAAGAAAGTAGACTTTTTAGCAGCACCTGTTAGTGGTGGGGTAATTGGAGCCGAAAACCGTACATTAACGTTTATGGTTGGTGGATCAAAAGATGTATATGAGAAAACGGAATCTATCATGGGCGTACTAGGCGCGAACATTTTCCATGTTAGTGAGAAGATTGATAGTGGTACAACAGTTAAATTAATTAATAATCTATTAATTGGTTTTTATACAGCTGGTGTGAGTGAAGCTTTAACATTAGCGAAAAAGAACGATATGGATTTAGATAAAATGTTTGATATTTTAAATGTAAGTTACGGTCAAAGTAGAATTTATGAGCGCAATTATAAAAGTTTTATTGCATCAGAAAACTATGAGCCAGGCTTTACTGTGAATTTATTAAAGAAAGATTTGGGGTTTGCAGTAGATTTAGCGAAAGAAAGCGAACTTCACTTACCGGTAAGCGAAATGCTATTGAATGTATATGAAGAAGCAAGTGAAGCTGGGTATGGTGAAAACGATATGGCTGCTTTATATAAGAAAGTTAGTGAACAATTAATTTCTAATCAAAAATAATAGATTTATAAACATCATAAAAAAGGAGAGAATATAATGATTACAACTGAAATTAAACGAGTAAAAAATCATATTAATGGTGAGTGGGTAGAATCTACTGGTACAGAAGTAGAAGCAGTTCCAAATCCGGCGACTGGAAAAATTATCGCTTACGTTCCGCTATCTCCGAAAGAAGATGTTGAAAAAGCTGTTGAAGCGGCAAAAGCAGCATATGAAACATGGTCTAAAGTACCAGTTCCGAATCGTTCAAGACAATTGTATAAATATTTACAGCTTTTACAGGAAAACAAAGAAGAGCTTGCTAAAATCATTACGCTCGAAAATGGTAAAACATTAACGGATGCAACTGGTGAAGTACAGCGTGGTATTGAAGCAGTAGAACTTGCAACATCTACGCCAAATTTAATGATGGGACAAGCTCTACCGAATATTGCTAGCGGCATTGATGGATCAATTTGGCGCTATCCAATTGGAGTTGTTGCTGGTATTACACCATTTAACTTCCCAATGATGATTCCATTATGGATGTTCCCACTTGCAATTGCTTGCGGTAATACGTTCGTATTAAAAACATCTGAAAGAACGCCACTTTTAGCAGAGCGACTTGTAGAGTTATTCTATGAAGCTGGTTTCCCAAAAGGGGTATTAAATTTAGTACAAGGCGGCAAAGATGTTGTAAATAGCATTTTAGAAAATAAAGATATTCAAGCTGTTTCATTCGTTGGATCTGAGCCGGTAGCTCGTTACGTATATGAAACAGGTACGAAACATGGGAAACGTGTACAAGCGTTAGCTGGTGCGAAAAACCATGCGATTGTAATGCCAGATTGCAATCTTGAGAAAACAGTGCAAGGTGTAATTGGGTCTGCATTCGCAAGTAGTGGAGAGCGCTGCATGGCATGTTCAGTAGTAGCAGTAGTTGATGAAATTGCTGATGAATTCATCAACGTACTAGTAGCAGAGACGAAGAAATTAAAAGTAGGTGATGGTTTCCACGAAGATAACTATGTTGGACCATTAATTCGTGAATCTCATAAAGAGCGTGTATTAGGCTATATTAATAGCGGTGTAGCAGATGGAGCTACTTTATTAGTAGATGGCCGTAAAATTAAGGAAGAAGTTGGAGAAGGTTACTTTGTAGGTGCGACAATCTTTGATGGTGTAAATCAAGAAATGAAAATTTGGCAAGATGAGATTTTTGCTCCAGTATTAAGCATTGTACGTGTTAAAGATTTAGAAGAAGGTATTAAACTAACAAATCAATCTAAATTTGCAAATGGTGCGGTAATTTATACGTCAAATGGTAAGCATGCACAAACGTTCCGTGATAATATCGATGCTGGTATGATCGGTGTAAACGTAAACGTTCCAGCACCAATGGCATTCTTCGCATTTGCAGGAAATAAAGCTTCATTCTTTGGTGATTTAGGTACAAATGGTACAGATGGCGTTCAATTCTATACACGTAAAAAAGTTGTAACTGAGCGCTGGTTTTAATAAAGAGTAAACAGTCAAATCACTTATTAAACGAAAACCACCACTAGAAATAGTGGTGGTTTTCGTTTTGTTAATTACTTTTTTCGAAAGCAAGTTTAATACCAAAACCAATTAAGACGATTCCCGTTAACCCTTGAATATAACGTTGCGTCTTCGGTTTCTTCATAAAAGCACTAATTTTATCAATTAAAAATATATAAAAAGCGAACCAAATAACTGTTAATACGAGATAAGTAAGGCCCATTACGAGAAGTTGGATAAACGTATTATGATTTGGATTTAAAAATTGCGGTAAAAACGTTAAAAAGAAAACTGCAACTTTAGGGTTTAATAAATTCGTAAGAAAACCTTGGCGAAAGCAAGAAGTATGTTCATCTACATTATTCAAAGATAAATCGCTCGTATCAACGCCTTCTTTATTTCTTACTGCTAAAAGGGCTTTAATACCAATATAAATTAAATATAGAGCTCCAACGTACTTGAAAATAGAGAATAAAAGAGCTGACTTTACAATAAGTGCGGATAGTCCGATTACTGCTGCTAACGTATGAATCAAAAGTGCAATACATGTGCCGAACACTGTTTTTACTCCGCCCACCTTACCGGCAACTAATGTGTTTTTCGTGGCCATTGCTGTATCTGGACCGGGTAAAATAATAAGACAAATAGACATAATGATGAAAAGAAAAAAATTTTCAATCATAGTCGCTCCTCCTTTTTTATTTTTAGAATATTTGATTAAAAATAGTGTAGCACATATTTCGATTTAATAAAATTAAATTTTATTAAAAATTATTAAATAGGAAAGAGGCTATATAGTCATGTAATTACATGACTATATAGCCTCAGGTTTATCCCGAATGAACGGGCGATTGGTAAGGGGTAACTCACCACTTATGCGTTAAGTAAGTTAAAGAATCGATTTACATCCTCTTCTGAAACATCACTTAACTGCTTATATTTATAATTCGGGTTTTGATCTTTATCAACGACAACAGAGCGGACTCCTTCGAAGAAATCTGCATGTCTCATGAAATTTTTAGCAAGTACAAGGTCGGTAGCGAAACATTCTTCAACGGACTTACCTTGTCCATCGATAAACTGTTTTAATGTTACTTTTAATGAAACAGGGGATTTGGATAATAGTGTTTCTTTCGTTTTTAAAGCAAAGGAACTTTGGTCTTTCTCCAATGAATGGATGATTTCTTCAATTGTATCGAAGGCAAAATGAGAATTCATTTCTTCTAATGAAGGAGCAAGCTCGCTGTCTAAGTTTGGAGCAGTTGCAAATGTACGAATAATTTCTTTTAAATTAGTATGTACATCATTTTCTTTATGCCAATTAACACTTTCAAGTTCAGTAAGGAAATTTGGTAATGAATCAGATGTCATAAAGTAATCAGCAGCGTTTATAAATAATACGTCAGAAGCTTTTAAAATAGATGCTGTTAAAGCAACATATCGGCCAGCAAAACCTGGAGCTTTATTTAAGAAATAAGCAGCACCGACATCTGGGAAGAATCCGATATTCATCTCTGGCATTGCCCATTTTGTACGCTCTGTTACAATTCGATATTTCGCACCATTTGTAAGACCGACACCACCACCCATTACAATCCCATCTAAACAAGCGATGATCGGTTTTTTATATTGATAAATATATGTATCAATTTCATACTCTTCTTCAAAGAAACGTTCCGCATGCTGCAGTGCAGTTTCATTTGAACGTGCTTCATAAAGAGTTTTAATGTCGCCGCCTGCACAAAAACCTTTTGTACCAGCGCCTTTTAATACGATAAGCGCAATTCGCTCATCATGTTCCCACTCTTTCAGTTTTTGCCCAATTGGTTGCAACATGTCATAAGATAAAGAATTAAGTGCTTTTGGGCGATTTAAAGTAATTGATGCAACTCCGTTTTCACTAACAGAAAATAAAACGTGTTCAGTCATAATTCATCCTCCCTTACATATCTTCTTATTCTTAATTCTTGATACGTACTGAAATGTCCTTTTTAAATTTTGTCTAAAGTTGGCGGTACATGTTAATTTGTACACCGCATATTTTGACGAGTTATATTTGCAGGATTTTGGAGGTTGAAAATGAATATTACAACATTACTGTAATTGTAATTATTTGAAGTTATCATGATAAACACGCTATTATATATGTGTAAATTGTACAAAATCACTTCGGAAAGAGTATTTGAAGTGATAATAATGTAAGTAAAATTGCTTTTCATTAGAAATAGAGAAAGGAGAAATCGGAATGCCAGTACCTTTACTATTGTCGGTGATTATTTTGTCTTCTTTAATGATAGGAATAACCCAGTATTTTCATCATACAGATACGACAGAGGAAGTGAAGGATAAAGTACGACTTGTATTTCCGATTTTTATCATATCTATTTCTTTTTGCATTCTATTAAATAAGGATGGGTACATTGTCGCAGTATTTTCATTTTTTGTAGCGATCGTTTTCATTACAGTTTTATATTATGTAATGAAAGACTTTATACAAAAATAAAGATGTCGCAAGAGGCATTTTTATTTTTGAAACTAATAAAATTTCACATACCGTATTTTATATAAAAATAGAAAACATATAGCAATAGAAAAGTAAGCACTTCAACGTGTATTTACTTGTCAATCTTGCATTGCCAATATACTATTAATAATGTAGAGATTAGAAAAAGGGGTTGTATCTAACATGAAATTTGAGATGCACACAAAAATTATTTCAAATGAAAAAGAAGTAAGATTACATATAGAAGAAAACATATTTCAATTAACATTGGATGGTTATCACTTATTTACAGTTGAAGAAATATTACCTTTATATAAATCAAATGAAGAAAGAATTGGTAGTGCAATGATACAAAAGTTAGAGTGGGAGAACGGAAAAACTACAATAAACTATCAACTCGTATCACTTAAATCAGTAAATTAAAAGGAGCAGGAAAATATGAAGTTATTTCATACAGCGGATTGGCATTTAGGAAAACTTGTTCATGGCGTGTATATGACTGAAGATCAAAAGATTGTATTAGATCAATTTGTACAAGCTGTTGAGGAAGAAAAACCAGATGCCGTAATTATTGCAGGTGATTTATACGACCGAGCAATTCCACCTACAGAAGCAGTAGACTTATTAAATGATGTTTTACAAAAAATAGTGATTGATTTACAAACACCAGTTATTGCAGTTGCTGGAAACCATGATAGTCCAGATCGCATTCATTTTGGAAGTAGTTTAATGAAGAAACAAGGGTTATTTATTGTGGGCCAATTTCAATTTCCATATGAGCCAATTATATTAAATGATGAATATGGTGAGGTTCACTTCCATCTCATTCCATATGCGGATCCAAGCATAGTTAGACATGTATTGAAAAATGAAGACGTACGTTCTCATGATGATGCAATGCGTATTTTTATGAATGAACTTTCTGAAACGATGGATCAAGAAGCAAGACATGTCTTTGTTGGTCATGCATTTGTAACTTCTGCGGGCGAAGCGGAGGAGAATACAAGTGATGCAGAACGACCACTTTCAATTGGTGGTGCTGAATACGTAAATAGTCATTATTTTGATAAGTTTCATTACACAGCGCTTGGACATTTACATCAAGCGCATTTCGTACGTAATGAGACAATTCGATATTCAGGTTCTCCACTTGCATATTCTATTTCTGAAGAAAAACATAAAAAAGGATATTATATTGTGGAATTGGACGAGCAAGGTGAAGTAACAATTGAAAAAAGGTTACTTACACCACGCCGTAAAATGCGAACAGTAGAAGCGAAAATAGATGAATTATTACAACATCCAGTAAGTGAAGATTACGTGTTTGTAAAATTATTAGATGAAAATCCTGTCTTGCAGCCAATGGAAAAAATACGCTCTGTATATCCAAATGCAATGCATGTTGAAAGATCTATTCAAAGACGAGAATTCACAGAGTCAAATGAAGTAACTGTTTCAAGACATAAAACGGATGATTTATCACTATTAAAGGCTTTTTATAAAGAAATGAAAGGCCTAGAGTTATCAGAAGAGAAAGAACGTCTATTTGTAGAAGTATTACAAACAGTGCAAGAACGGGAAGGTGAACGAGGATGAGACCGATTCAGCTTATTATGACGGCATTTGGCCCATATAAACAGAAAGAAGTAATCGATTTTGATGATCTTGGAGAGCATCGTATTTTCGCCATTTCTGGGAATACGGGAGCTGGAAAGACAACGATTTTTGATGCGATTTGTTATGTATTATATGGTGAAGCAAGTGGAGAAGAACGTAGTGATACCAGCATGCTTCGTAGTCAATTTGCTGATGATAATGTGTATACAAGTGTAGAACTAACCTTTCAGCTAAAAGGGAAGCATTATGAAATAAAACGCCAACTTGGACATAAAAAACAAGGGAACAAGACGATTACGGGACATGCAGTAGAATTATATGAAGTGATTGATGATGAGCAGGTTCCAGCTGTTGATCGTTTCCATGTTACGGATGTAAATAAAAAAGTGGAAGATTTAATTGGTTTAAGTAAACATCAGTTTAGCCAAATTGTAATGTTACCACAAGGGGAATTCCGAAAATTATTAACATCTGAAACAGAAAACAAAGAAGAAATTTTGCGTCGTATTTTTAAAACAGATCGTTATAAGTTAATGCGTGAGTTACTTGATCAAAAACGAAAACAATGGAAAGACGTCTTACAAGAAAAGCAAAAAGAGCGAGAGTTATATTTCCGTAATGTTTTTAAATTACCAATTCGTGATGGATCATTATTAGAGACATTAGTGGAACAAGAACATGTAAATACGCATCAAGTAGTAGAGGCATTAGAACAAGAAACAACTGCGTATAAGGCAGAGGTGGAGCAATTACAAGTAGAACAAGATGCTCAAACGAAACAATTAAAGGATGCTGAAACTCGTTTTCATGCAGCGAAATCTGTAAATGAGAAATTTATAGATTTACAACAAAAGAATGAGAAATATAATACTTTACAAGAAAACCGTCCAGTAATTGAAATGAAAGAAACATCTTTTAAACGAGCGGAACAAGCGAAGCGCTTAGTACCATTTGAGCAATGGTATGAAGAAGCAATGCAAAATGAGCAGAAAGTTGAAAGTTTGTTAAAACAAATAATCGCCAAAAAAGAAAATATAACGAAGAGCTTTGAACTTGCTCAGGAGAAATATGAAGCAGTAAAGAATAAAGAACCTGAGAGAGAAAATGCAAAAAAACTCGTTCAAAGATTAGAAGAGTTACAACCGATTATTGCGTCATTAGCTGAGAAACAGTTGAATTTACAAAATGCAGAAGTTCAAGTAGTGAAATTAAAAGAAAGTATGCAAAACTTAGAGAAACAATTAGAAGTGCATACAAATCAAAAGCAGTTAATGTCTGGTGAATTGCAGCAATTAGAACGAGCACTTGAGCAATATGTAGCTAAAGTAGAAGAACTAACGAATATGCGAGAAGATGCAAAAGTTTTAAAGCAAGCATATGATGTTTGGCAAGAAAAACAAAAATTCGAGCAAGAAAAAGAAGCGGCGTATAATAAGATGCATTTGGCAGTAAATGCATATGAAAGTATGGAACGCCGCTGGTTAAGTGAACAAGCTGGTATATTAGCTCTTCATTTACATGATGGTGAATCTTGTCCAGTATGTGGTAGTACGAACCATCCGAAAAAAGCTACAGAGCAAAGTGATGCGATCGATGAAAAAGTGTTAAATGATTTAAGAGACAAGAAAAATAGTGCTGAAAAATTACATGTTCAATTAGAGGAGAAATGGAATTTCTATCATCTTCAATATGAACAGGTAATAGAAGAAGTTAAGAAGCGAGGCTATCACTCGGAAGAATTAGCTGAAACATATAGTGCGCTTGTTCAAAAGGGAAAACAATTAGCAACTGAAGTGAATACGTTAAAAGCAAGCGAAGAAACGCGTAAGCAAACTGCTGTGAATATAAAAAGCGTAGAAGAAAAAGTAGATGTACTTCAGAAACAAAAGCGTGAGGTAGAAACAGAGCAGCACCGTATAGAAATAGAGTGTATGCAGCTTCGTACGTCATATGAACATGATAAGAAAAATATCCCTGAAAACTTACAAACAGTTCAAGCTTGGAAAGTACAGTTTGACCAAGCTATGCATGAACTCAAGTTAATGGAGGACGAATGGAAGAAAGTGCAGGAAGCGTATCAACATTGGCAAAATGAAAATATACGTATTCAAGCAGAACAGAAAGGTGCTTCTAATCAATTTGAAAGTGCAAAATTGAAGAAAGAAGAGACTTTTACGCGCTTTATGAAAGAGCTTGAGCAGAGCGGATTTACAAATCAAATTACGTATAAAGAAGCTAAATTAAGTGATATCGAGATGGAGGTGTTACAAAAAGAAATTCAAAGTTATTATTCATCTCTTGAAGTGCTTGCAAAACAAATTCAAGAGTTACGTGCTGAATTAAAAGATAAAGAGTATATGGATATTACCGCGTTAGGTGAACATATAAAAGATTTAGAAATTAATCTTGATATTATTAAAGAAAAACGTCAACGTGCGCAAAATGCGGTAACATATATTTCTGATTTACATGAAAATATTAGACGTATCGATGAGCAAATTCATGAGGAAGAAAAAGCTTTCCAAGAACTTGTTGATTTATATGAAGTAATGAAAGGTGATAACGAAAGCCGTATATCATTTGAACGTTACATCTTAATAGAGTATTTAGAACAAATTGTTCAAATTGCAAACGAACGATTACGTAAATTATCAAATGGACAATTTTATTTAAAACGAAGTGAGCGAGTTGAAAAGAGAAATCGTCAAAGTGGATTAGGATTAGATGTATACGACGCATACACTGGCCAAACACGCGATGTAAAAACATTATCGGGCGGAGAGAAATTTAATGCATCACTTTGCTTAGCGCTTGGAATGGCAGACGTCATTCAAGCATATGAAGGCGGTATTTCCATCGAAACGATGTTTATCGACGAAGGCTTTGGTTCATTAGATGAGGAATCATTAACAAAAGCAGTTGATGCTTTAATTGACTTACAAAAATCAGGCCGATTTATCGGTGTCATTTCACACGTTCAAGAGCTGAAAAACGCAATGCCAGCTGTATTAGAAGTAACGAAACAGAAGGATGGGTGTAGTCAGACGAGGTTTGTGGTGAAGTAAGTTCAATTATAATTCATGCTCAAAGTATTGTTTGCGATTTTCTAGTATAGAACTTATAAAACACAAATGCCATCTCTTTATAGAGGTGGCATTTATTTGTTATTCAGAATTAGACAATTCACCCACAAGTTATCTGGAGAAGGCGGTGTATTTTCCAAGCGATTATAAGTTTTAAAAGCCGAAATTGCTGATATAACTCCACCTACTAAAAATAAAGTAGATCCACTGACTAATATGATACGACTGACATACGTTTCACGTGCTTCCTCGACTTCCTCCTGTAACGTTGTTGGCATTTGAACTCCCCCTAATCGACATTAATTTTGTAGATAGTATATACAAATGCCTAAAATATGTTAAAATCACTGGATAGTGTTAAGAGGAAGTATATAGTTAGATGTGAATTGTTTGAAAAATCTTCATTATAAATTTATGCTAACTTCACATAGAGCACATATTAACATTGTATTATGTATATGTACCAAATAAATAAAGTGAATTGTATTTCTTTCTGTTTTCAAAAATTTAAAATTCTATTATTTTTATATAAAAGTTTCACATCAGAGTTTTAAATATTTTGGAAATAGATCTAAATAAGAGAAATTCACATAAAAGGGGAATGTCTTATGACAACATATACGAGTGAGATGAGAAAAAGTTTAGTTTCAGAAGAAGATGTAGATATTTTAAAAATTATGGCGCACCCAATCCGCTTACAAATTGTAAATGAATTAAGTACGAGAAAAACTTGTAATGTAACACAATTAACAGAATTACTAAATATTCCACAATCGACTGTTTCACAACATTTATCAAAAATGAAAGGTAAAGTGTTACGAGCTGAGCGAAGAGGATTAGAAATTTATTATCACATTAATAATTTAAAGGCGAGTAAGATTGTAAGTGTTTTAGGATATATAAACTAATGAAGTATTTTCATATAAAATAGCCGCTGCTGATGAGCAGGGGCTATTTTGTGTTGTTTTATGTATTCGTATTTAAAATTTTATAGTTTTTATGATTTACAATTGTTCGCTCGAATTCAAAAGTACCACCGCTTACATTTGTAATTTCAACTAAGACCGATTCAGTATAAAGTTTTAGTACAGATCCTGTAATCTTTAAATTATTTCGTTGAAAAAGTATAGTATCCCCTACGTTTGCTTTCATAGTACCTCCTCATTAAAAACAGAAATATTTTTTTATTATATATATTAAACCACGTATAGATATATTAGTGAATATTTAGTTTTGTTTATCAATAAAATATTTTTTATTTTATAAAAGAGGATGATAAAACAGCTGTAAGTCGTATGGAAACAAAACATTATAAAAGCTGCTTTCGTATTTAATAAGTAGTTTTTTGTATTTCGTCCTTCGTTTTCTGTAACTGATTCCATATTTTTGACGCTCTATCTTGTAAGTGCTTACATAACCGGAAACATCTTATACAATGAAGGTGTTAAATCAAAAGAGGTGGTCAATATGAACATAAAAAAAGAAAACTTAGCGAAAAGCATTGAAATAGAAAGAGGAGGCGGAAAGGTATGAAAAAATCAAATGTTAATCCATGGCTTGTTGTCCTTGGTACAGTCATAGTTCAAATGGGACTTGGTACGATATATACATGGAGTTTATTTAATCAGCCTTTAGTTAGTAAATACGGTTGGAGTCTTAACGCAGTTGCTATAACTTTCTCAATTACGAGTCTTTCCTTAGCATTTTCAACTTTATTTGCGAGTAAATTGCAAGAAAAATGGGGACTTCGTAAGCTTATTATGATAGCTGGGTTAGCATTAGGACTAGGATTAGTACTTAGTTCACAAGCTTCTTCGTTAATATTGCTTTATGTATTAGCAGGGGTTGTTGTAGGTTATGCAGATGGTACAGCATATATCACTTCACTATCCAATTTAATAAAGTGGTTTCCAAAGCGTAAAGGTTTAATTGCTGGAATTTCTGTCTCTGCATATGGTTCGGGTAGCTTAATCTTTAAATATGTTAACGCACAGTTAATTGAATCAGTTGGTGTATCACAAGCATTTATATACTGGGGTTTAATTGTTACAGCTATGATTGTCCTTGGAGCTTGTTTAATCCATCAAGCTGCTGAACAGGGTGCAGTTCATGAAACAAAAACTTATGAATATACAACGAAAGAAATGTTACGTACAAAACAAGTATACTTATTATTTATAATGTTATTTACATCATGTATGAGTGGCTTATACTTAATTGGTATGGTAAAAGACATTGGTGTTCAACTTGTAGGGCTTAGCGCAGCAACAGCAGCTAATGCGGTGGCTATGGTTGCAATCTTCAACACATTAGGTCGTATTATTTTAGGACCGTTATCAGATAAAATCGGCCGTTTAAAAATCGTTACTGGTACTTTTGTTGTTATGGCGAGTTCAGTCTTAGTTTTAAGTTTTGTAGATTTAAATTATGGTATCTACTTCGTATGTGTAGCAAGTGTTGCGTTTTGCTTTGGTGGAAATATCACTATTTTCCCAGCTATCGTTGGTGATTTCTACGGTATGAAAAACCATAGTAAGAACTACGGAATTGTGTATCAAGGATTTGGATTTGGAGCGCTTGCAGGTTCCTTTATCGGTGCACTTCTAGGTGGGTTCAAACCAACATTCATGGTGATCGGCGTACTATGTGTCGTATCATTTATTATCGCAATTTTAATTCAAGCACCTAAGCAGAAAAAAGAACAAGAAGAAGAGTATCGCAGCGTAGCATAAGAATATAAATCTTCTATCACAATATAAATACGAAAAAGCACCCTATTAAATAGGGTGCTTTTTTATGAATTATTGTAACGAGGTTATATAATCTTTGGAGTTTTTTTGAGACAAAAAATTGAGTGAAATACCCATTTGGATTATATTGGAATATTAAAAATGAAACATTAAATTCGAAATACGTATTAAATCTTAAATAATAAACAAGACATACATCAGTTATTGCAAGATATATTTTCTCGGTATTTTCAGAAAAATATTGAGAAAATATATACTTGAGTTTGTGATAATGATGTGTAAATGAAGGTATCTACTGTTAGTCTTTTATAAGTTTAAAAAGGGGAGTATAAATTAAATGTGTAAGATAAGTACTTATTAATGCTTTTAGATGTAATTGTATTGAGAATCACTAAAATGTTTTATCTGAAAAATAAAAATAGGTTGACAAGTTTATTGAGAAAGATTATCATTTCGTTGTAAGAATATTAATTGAAAAATATTATCAATAAATAATAATTTGATGAAAAGTACACTTGACCAATTAGTTTAGTAAGTGTATTATTTTTTACATCGATAATGATAATCATTATCATTATTTGTTTAATTAGATTAATTTTCAAATGAAAGGATAGAGGAAATGAACTTAGGGGAATTTGTTGGAAAAACGGTTTTAGTAACAGGTGCAGCCCGAGGTATAGGTAGTGTTGTTGCCAAAATGTTTTTAGAAAGAGGAGCTACAGTTATTGCTGTTGATCAAAATGAAGAAGGGTTAAACGAACTCTTAAATGAAACACGTATGAAAATGTTTCGTTTGGATGTGAGTGATAGTAACGCTGTTGAAGATATAGTAAATCGTATTGAAAATGATATAGCACCGATAGATATATTAGTAAATGTTGCAGGGGTTTTACGTATGGGAGCGATTCACTCTTTAAGTGATGAAGATTGGAATAAAACATTCTCTGTAAATTCTACAGGCGTTTTCTATATGTCCCGAGCAGTAAGTAAACGTATGATGCAAAGAAAGTCAGGGGCAATTGTTACAGTTGGTTCAAATGCAGCAAATACCCCGAGAATCGAGATGGCTGCGTATGCTGCATCAAAAGCTGCAACGACGATGTTTATGAAATGTTTAGGATTAGAACTTGCAGCGTATAACATTCGCTGTAACTTAGTTTCTCCAGGCTCGACTGAAACTGAAATGCAAAGGTTACTATGGACTGATGAGAATGGAGCAAAAAATATAATTGCTGGTTCTCAAAGTACATATAGACTCGGTATACCGTTACAAAAAATTGCACAACCTTCAGAAGTTGCTGAAGCGGTATTGTTTTTAGCTTCAGATAAAGCGAGCCATATTACAATGCATAATTTATGTGTCGATGGCGGAGCTACATTAGGCGTTTAATAAAAAATCAGGGGGTCACTATACTATGAATGAATTGACGGCTGTAAAGGAACTGTCAGAAAAATTACTAGAAGATTATAAGACTGAATCTTCATTCTTTTTCGCTTCACCAACGCGAACGATATTGACAGAAGGAGAGTTTACTACAGTAAAGCATCGTGAAATTGAAAGTTTTCCAGAACTAGTACAGGCGTTATTACGTAATGCAAAACAAGCTGGAAATCCGAATCCTATCGTTGTTGGTGCCTTGCCATTTGATCGTAGAAAAGAAGTTCAACTTATCATACCAGAAGATAGCAGAATTTCTGAGCGTTTACAATTGGAAACAACAAATCAGTTTGAAACAAACGAGAACTTAACTTTTGAAATGACGCCTGTACCAGATCCAGGAGTGTATATGAATGGTGTGAAGCAAGGAATTCAAAAAATACAAGACGGTGATTTAAAGAAAATCGTTCTATCTAGATCGTTAGATGTTAAATCTTCCGAAAAGATTGATAAGCAAAAACTTCTTCGAGAATTAGCAGAGCATAATAAGCACGGTTATACATTTGCTGTGAATTTACCGAAAGAGGAAAACGAGGATAGTAAGACATTAATAGGAGCAAGCCCTGAATTACTCGTTTCACGTAATGGTATGCAAGTTACTTCTAATCCATTAGCGGGTTCAAGACCACGTAGTGATGATCCAGTGGAAGATAAAAGAAGAGCAGAGGAATTACTTTCTTCTCCAAAAGATTTACATGAACATGCGGTAGTAGTGGAAGCGGTTGCCGCAGCACTTCGTCCGTACTGTCATACATTACATGTTCCAGAAAAACCATCTGTTATTCATAGTGAAGCGATGTGGCATTTATCTACTGAAGTGAAAGGGGAACTAAAGGATCCAAATACTACTTCTTTAGAATTAGCAATTGCTCTTCATCCTACGCCAGCAGTTTGCGGAACGCCGATGGAAGAAGCGAGAGAGGCGATTCAAAAAATTGAGCCATTTGACCGTGAATTCTTTACAGGAATGCTAGGGTGGAGCGATTTAAATGGGGACGGTGAATGGATTGTTACAATTCGCTGTGCGGAAGTGCAAGAAAATTCACTTCGATTATTTGCAGGAGCGGGAGTTGTTGCTGAGTCAAAACCAGAAGATGAGTTAGCAGAAACATCAGCTAAGTTCCAAACAATGCTAAAGGCTCTAGGGTTAAGTGATAATTCACTGAATGAAAAATAGGGGGAAGAAAGAATGTTAACAGGTTATACAAAGTGGCCAAAAGAATTTGCTGATTGTTATCGAGAGGAAGGGTGTTGGCTTGGTGAAACATTTGGCGGGATGTTAAGAGAGCGGGCTGAAAAATATGGAGATCAAATTGCAGTTGTAAGTGGTAATACGCATATAACGTATAGTGAACTTGATAAAAAAGTAGATCGTTTAGCATCAGGTTTACTGAATTTAGGAATAAAGCAAGAAGATCGAGTTGTAATCCAACTACCTAACGTTATCGAGTTTTTTGAAATATGTTTTGCGCTATTTCGAATTGGAGCTCTTCCTGTTTTTGCACTACCTTCACATCGAAGCAGTGAAATTAGTTATTTTTGTGAGTTTGGTGAGGCGAGTGCTTACGTTATTTCAGATAAGGCTCTCGGCTTTGATTATCGAAAACTAGCAAGAGAAGTGAAAGAGAAAGTGCCAACTTTACAACATGTAGTTGTAGTGGGAGAAGAAGAAGAGTTCCTAAACATAAATGATCTGTATATAGATCCCGTTCCATTACCAGAAGTTCAGCCAAGTGATGTTGCGTTTCTCCAATTATCAGGAGGGACAACAGGACTTTCTAAATTAATTCCTAGAACACATGATGACTATATTTATAGTTTACGTGTTAGCGCTGAAATTTGTAATTTGAATGCAGAAAGCGTCTATATGGCAGTTCTACCAGTAGCGCACAATTACCCAATGAGTTCTCCAGGTACATTTGGAACTTTCTATGCGGGTGGAAAAGTTGTGCTGGCGACTGGAGGTAGTCCAGATGAGGCATTTGCACTTATTGAAAAAGAAAAAGTTACGATTACTGCTCTCGTGCCACCATTAGCAATGATATGGCTTGATGCTGCATCCTCTCGTAATAATGATTTATCGAGCCTAGAAGTGATTCAAGTAGGTGGAGCGAAATTTAGTGCTGAGGTTGCAAAACGTATACACCCTACATTTGGATGTACGTTACAGCAAGTGTTCGGTATGGCAGAAGGGTTAGTAAATTACACAAGATTAAATGATCCTGAAGAAATCATTATTCATACGCAAGGGAGACCGATGTCTACATTCGATGAGGTAAGGGTTGTTGATGAAAATGATAACGATGTAAAACCTGGTGAAGTAGGTAGTTTATTAACACGAGGGCCCTATACAATTCGTGGTTATTATAAAGCAGAAGAGCATAATGCACGAGCATTTACAAAGGATGGTTTTTATCGAACGGGTGATCTTGTAAAAATAAATGAACAAGGTTACATCATAGTAGAAGGAAGAGATAAAGATCAAATTAACCGTGGTGGTGAGAAAGTTGCTGCGGAAGAAGTTGAAAATCATCTATTAGCACATGATGCAGTGCATGATGTAGCAATTGTATCGATGCCTGACGATTATTTAGGAGAACGTACTTGTGCATTTGTAATAGCTCGCGGACAAGCTCCGGCAGTAAGTGAATTAAAAATGTTTTTAAGAGAACGCGGTATAGCTGCTTATAAGATTCCAGATCGAATTGAATTTATTGAATCATTCCCGCAAACAGGTGTGGGAAAAGTGAGCAAAAAAGAATTACGTAAAGTCATTGCTGAAAAACTTATTACGGTATAACGATAAATAATATAAAAATTGGAAGGAAGTGATTAGATGGCTATCCCATCTATTTCAGTATACAAAATGCCAGTTGAATCAGAACTACCAAAAAATAAAGTGAACTGGACACCAGATCCGAAGCGTGCGGTTCTTCTAATCCATGACATGCAAGAATATTTTCTTGATGCATATAGCGATAAAGAATCACCAAAAGTAGAACTCATTTCAAATATTAAGGTAATAAGAGAAAAATGTAAGGAACTTGGTATACCAGTTGTTTATACAGCGCAACCAGGTGGACAAACGTTAGAACAACGAGGATTATTACAAGACTTCTGGGGTGACGGTATTCCTGCTGGACCAGATAAAAAGAAAATTGTCGATGAACTTTCCCCTAATGAGGATGATATATTCTTAACAAAATGGAGATATAGTGCATTTAAAAAGACAAATCTATTAGAAATTTTAAATGAACAAGGAAGAGATCAACTCATTATTTGTGGTATTTATGCGCATATTGGCTGCCTTTTAACAGCTTGTGAAGCGTTTATGGATGGTATAGAGCCGTTCTTTGTAGCAGATGCAGTGGCGGATTTTTCATTAGGGCATCATAAGCAAGCATTGGAGTATGCGTCTAGTAGATGTGCAGTAACGACATCCACCCACTTACTGTTAAAAGATTTACAAAGTGTAAAAGGTGATAAGAGTGAAGGGATTACTTTACAGGAAGTACATGAACTAGTTGCACAATTACTTCGTGAACCAGTAGAAAGTATTGAGACTGATGAAGATTTATTAAATAGAGGACTTGATTCGGTCAGAATTATGAGTTTAGTAGAGAAGTGGCGTCGCGAAGGAAAAGAAATCACTTTTGCGGATTTAGCAGAGAACCCAACCGTTGTTGATTGGTACCGCTTATTATCTCTGCAAACAGAACATGTACTTTAATATAGACTACATAATAAAGGGGTAGTAAAGAATGCCTAATAGTCAAAAGGTTCGTCATTCATTATCATCTGCGCAGACTGGTATGTGGTTTGCGCAGCAATTAGATCCACGTAATCCGATTTATAATACTGGAGAATATGTAGAAATAAACGGAAATATTAATCAAGATATTTTTGAATTAGCAGTACGTAAAGTTGTAATGGAAGCAGAAGCGCTGCATGTTCGCTTCGAAGAGGATGAAATTGGTCCATGGCAAGTTATTGAAGAATTACAGTTTCAAATGCACTTTATTGACGTTCGTAAAGAAGAAAATCCTGAAGAAGCTGCTAAAGTATGGATGAAAAATGATTTATCTATGCCAGTCGATTTGAAAACAGATACATTATTTACTGAAGCACTTATTCAAGTTGAAAATAATCGTTTCTTTTGGTATCAGCGCATCCATCACATTGTGATGGATGGCTATGGATTTTCACTTCTTAGCCAAAAGGTAGCGAAAGAGTATACAACACTTATAGAAGAAACAAATAAGAAAGAGAAGCCATTTGGTTCTCTTTCAAAGATTGTACAAGAAGATATTGAATATCGTGAGTCGAAACAATTTCAGGAAGATCGTACTTTTTGGTTAGAGAAGTTTGCAGATGAACCAGAAGTTGTAAGTTTAGCAGAACGAGCGCCGAGAACATCAAATGGATTTTTACGAGAAACAGCTTATTTATCCAGTTCTAGCACGAAAACTTTACTAGAAGATATCAATATTTCTTTAACAAGTTGGCCAGAATTTATTGTCGCTGTAACAAGTATTTATATGCATAAGTTAACAGGTGCAAATGATATTGTTTTAGGCTTACCGATGATGGGGCGTCTCGGTTCTGCATCTATTCATACACCGAGTATGGTAATGAATTTAGTACCACTTCGTCTCACTGTAACTCCAAATATAACTATTACAGAATTAGTACAGCAAGTTTCTAAAGAAATTCGAGATGTACGTCGTCATCATAAATACCGTCATGAGGAATTAAGAAGAGACTTAAAGTTACTAGGTGAAAACCAAAGATTATTTGGACCATTAGTGAATGTGATGCCTTTTGATTATGGACTTAATTTTGCTGGGAATCGCGGGATAACACATAATTTATCAGCAGGACCTGTCGATGATTTATCGATAAATGTTTATAAACGTTTCGATGAAAATGAGCTAATGATTCATTTTGATGCGAACCCAGAAGTATATAATGGTGCGGAACTAGCATTGCATAAAGAAAGATTTATGAATGTATTAGAATTAGTGATAAATGATTATGAAAAAGATGCGTCGATTGGAAGCATAAACATTACTCTTCCTGAAGAAAATCAAAAAGTTTTATTCGAATGGAATGAAACTAAAGAAGTTGAAGAGTTAATCTCTTTACCTATATTATTCGAAAAACAAGTACAAAAAAATCCAAATAAAATAGCAGTAACTTGTAACGGAATAAATCTTACGTATAAAGAGCTAAATGAACGAGCGAATGAACTAGCACACTATTTAGTAGAAGAAGGAATAGGGCCAAATCAGTTTGTAGCTTTAGTATTTCCAAGATCAACGGAAATGGTAGTTAGTATGCTAGCAGTTTTAAAGGCTGGTGCAGCGTATTTACCAATAGATCCAGAATATCCAGCCGAGCGAATAAGTTATATAGTAAATGATGCAAAACCAGCTTGTATTATAACGCATTCATCTGTTACATCAACTTTATTTATAGAAAATGATATGAAAAAAATTGAATTAGATCGTGAAGAAACAGAACAAGCGTTAAAAGCATATTCTCATTTGAATCTACCATTTAGAAATGATGAATCACTTTTAAACCCAGCTTATACAATTTATACTTCAGGATCAACCGGCAATCCAAAAGGTGTAATTGTTCCTATGAAAGCTTTAAGTAACTTTTTATTGGCTATGGATGATATGTTTTCATTACATGAAAACGATCATTTATTAGCAGTTACAACATTTGCGTTTGATATTTCAGCTCTCGAAATTTATTTACCTCTTATTAGTGGTGCAAGTTTAACAATCGCACAAAAAGAAGTAATTCAAGAACCTTCTGCGTTAACGGCATTGTTACAAAAAGAAAGAGTGACAATTATGCAAGCTACACCGACGCTTTGGCAGGCGTTAGTAACGGAATATCCAGAGAAGCTACAAGGACTAAATGTGCTCGTAGGTGGCGAAGCACTTCCAGCCCATTTAGCAAAAACATTAAAAGAATTAGGTTGTACTATTACAAACTTATATGGACCAACTGAAACGACGATTTGGTCTACTGTCATGAACATCGATGAAAGAGAAAGTGGTATACCTCCTATCGGAAAGCCGATTTGTAGTACAGCTGTATATGTATTAGATGCAGGGTTACAACCAGTACCACCTGGAGTAATTGGTGAATTATATATTGCAGGGGAAGGGCTTGCAAGCGGATATTTAGGAAAAACAGAGTTAACGGCTGAACGTTTTGTTGCAAATCCTTATGGAGAACGAGGGCAGCGCATGTACCGTACAGGTGATCTAGTAAAATGGCGCAATGATGGTGTGTTAGAATATGTGAGCCGCGCAGATCATCAAATTAAAATTCGTGGTTTTCGAATTGAATTAGCTGAAATTGAAATGGTATTACAACGACATGAAAATATTAAGCAAGCAGTAGTAATGGTACGAGAAGACCGCCCAAATGATAAGCGAATCATTGCGTATATCGTTGCCGAAGAGAAGGAAACGATTAATCTTTCCGAAATTCGTTCTTATGTTTCAGAAAGTTTAGCGAATTATATGGTACCATCAGCGTTTGTGTTGTTAGAAGAATTACCATTAACACCAAATGGAAAAGTTGATAGAAAGAAATTACCAGCTCCTGATTTTAATGAAATGAATAAGGAGAGAGTTGCTAGAAATCCGAAGGAAGAAATATTATGTGATTTATTTGCAGAAGTACTTGGTGTTTCTCGTATTAGCATTGATGATAATTTCTTTGAAATGGGGGGCCATTCGCTTCTTGCATCTCGTTTAATGGCAAGAATTCGTGAAACGTTAAGTGTCGAATTAGGAATTGGAAAACTATTTGGATCGCCAACTGTCGCTGAACTAGCGAAGCAACTGGATGGAGCAAAAAATGCACGACCAGCTATTCAGAAAGTAAGTAGACCAAGTGAAGTTCCACTTTCATTTGCACAGCGTAGGTTATGGTTCTTAAATTGTTTAGAAGGTCCAAGCCCTACATATAATATCCCGCTAGTCATTCGTTTGTATGGAAAGTTGAACGAGGAAGCATTGCAAGGTGCTTTTTATGATGTAGTCGAGAAACATGAAACACTGAGAACAATTTTCCCTAACGTATTAGGTAGTTCCTATCAGAAAATTTTAAATATGGAAAATATAAATCTAGCAATGATTAAAACAAAAACATGTAAAGAGGAATTAGAAAGTGTGCTTGCTGAGGCGGTAAGATATAGCTTTAACCTCGATGTTGAACCAGCAGTTCGTTTGCATCTATTTACAGTGAATGAAAATGAACATGTATTACTAATACTATTGCACCATATTGTAGGGGATGGCTGGTCATTACAACCGTTAACGAGAGATTTTACAACGGCATATAAAGCGCGATGTCAAGGTGAAAGAGCGCAGCTGGAGACACTTCCAGTTCAATACGCAGATTATGCACTTTGGCAACAGCAATTGTTAGGTGATGAAACTACAGAAAAGAGTCTCATTTCAACACAATTAGAGTTTTGGAAGAAAGAGCTAAAGGGGTTACCAGATCAATTGGAGCTACCTACAGATTACCAGCGTCCAATTGAAACGAGTTATCGAGGAGAAACAATTCATTTTCAAATAGATGCGGGTATGCATAGTAGGTTAGTAGAACTTGCACGGAAAAACGGAGTTAGTTTGTTTATGGTGTTGCAAGCAGGACTTAGTGCGCTATTTACAAGATTAGGTGCAGGTACTGACATACCAATCGGTAGTCCGATTGCTGGAAGGAACGATGATGCACTCTCTGACATAGTCGGTTTATTTGTAAATACATTAGTGTTGCGTACAAATACATCAGGAGATCCAAGTTTTAAAGAATTATTGAATAGAGTGAAGCAAGTAAATCTTGCAGCTTATGAAAATCAAGATGTGCCATTTGAACGACTTGTTGAAGTGTTAAACCCAGTACGTACTCGAAATAGTCATCCGCTGTTTCAAGTTATGTTAGCTTTCCAAAATACGCCAGAAGCAACCTTTGATGCTCCTGATATAGAAGCGAACCTTGAAATTCAAAGCGTCGGCTCTGCAAAATTTGATCTAACATTTGAAATTAGCGAGAGTAACGGCGTTGATGGTACTCCAAACGGCTTACACGGATTATTAGAGTTTAGTACTGATTTATATAAACGTGAAACGGTGCAAAAATTAATAGAACGATACATTTTGTTATTAGATGATGCGGTAGAGAATCCGGATCAATCAATTGGTAGATTAGAAATTTTAACGTTAGCAGAGAAAAATACAGTGTTAGAAAAGTGGAATGGTGGTTTTCAAATTGTACCAGAAATGACATTATCACAATTATTTGAAAAGCAGGCTCATATAAATCCAAATGCTATTGCTGTCATCTTTGAAGATGAAAAGTTAACTTATGAAGAGTTAAATAAAAAAGCGAATAAAATAGCTCGTTTGTTAATAGCAAAAGGAATTGGTCCTGATCAACTCGTTGCTTTAGCAATGCCGAGGTCTTTAAATATGGTTGTGAGTTTACTTGCGGTTCTTAAAGCAGGAGCAGGTTATCTTCCATTAGATCCAGATTACCCGTCTGATCGTATTTCATTTATGCTCCACGATGCGAAACCATCATGTGTTTTAACAAATTCAAATGTGGAAATTGAATGTGATGAGAAACTAAAAATTTTAGTTGATGATGAAAAAGTAATAAAAGAAATTGAGAAATATAGTGAAGATAATATTGATGAAATGGAGCGTGTGAAGCCGTTAACTCCATCACATGTTGCTTACGTTATTTATACGTCAGGCTCAACAGGTAGACCGAAAGGCGTTATGATACCTCATCAAAACGTAGTAAGACTTTTAGGAGCAACTGATCATTGGTTCCAATTTGACGCGAACGATGTGTGGACGATGTTCCATTCCTATGCTTTTGATTTCTCAGTTTGGGAAATTTGGGGACCTTTATTATATGGAGGGCGTCTAGTCGTAGTACCACATACTGTAAGTCGTTCGCCGAAAGAATTTTTACAACTTCTAGTTAAGGAAAAGGTTACTGTTTTAAACCAAACTCCATCAGCGTTCTATCAATTGATGCAAGCAGATCGTGAAAATGAAGAGATTGGCCAAAAATTATCTTTACGATATGTTGTTTTTGGAGGAGAAGCACTTGAGCTAAGTCGATTAGAAGATTGGTATAGTCGACATTCTCATAACGCACCAAAACTTATTAATATGTACGGTATTACGGAGACGACAGTACATGTTAGTTATATTGAATTAGATGAAACAATCGTCTCTTTACGCGCGAATAGTTTAATTGGTTGCAGTATACCAGATCTTAAAGTATACGTATTAGACAACTACTTACAACCAGTGCCACCTGGAGTAGTTGGAGAAATGTATGTTGCAGGTGCAGGGCTTGCTCGTGGGTATTTAGGAAGAGCAGGATTAACAGCTGAGCGCTTTATCGCAGATCCATTTGGTAAGCCTAGTACAAGAATGTATCGTACAGGAGACTTAGCGCGTTGGCGTAAAGATGGGACGCTAGATTATATAGGGCGTGCAGATCACCAAATAAAAATTCGTGGATTCCGAATTGAATTAGGGGAAATAGAAGCGGTCATAATGAAACACCCTAAAGTTCAGCAAGTAGCCGTTATTGTACGGGAAGATCAACCAGGGGATAAACGGTTAGTTTCTTATATCGTCGCATCTAATAATGAAATGATTGATACGAATGAAATGCGTCAGTATGCTGGATGTAGTTTACCAGATTACATGGTTCCGTATGCTTTTGTAGTAGTAAATGAGTTACCTTTAACTCCAAACGGTAAATTAGATAGAAAGGCATTGCCAGTTCCAGAATTTATTGCATCATCTTCTAGTCGTGGACCAAGAACACCGCAAGAAGAAATGTTATGTGACTTATTTACAGAGATTTTAAGTGTACCTCAAATAGGAATTGATGACGGATTCTTTGATTTGGGTGGTCATTCACTTCTTGCGGTGCAGCTTATGAGCCGAATTAAAGAAGCGCTTGGAGTGGAATTAAATATTGGAACTTTATTTGCAGCACCAACCGTTGCGGGATTAGCTGAGAGACTTGAAATGGGAAATGGTCAAAGTGCACTTGATGTGTTGCTTCCATTACGAGCAAGCGGAGACCAATTACCACTATTTTGTGTACATCCAGCAGGTGGATTAAGTTGGTGCTATGCCGGACTTATGAAATCTTTAGGAACAGATTATCCAATCTACGGTGTCCAAGCACGTGGAATCGCTAAAAATGAAGAACTTCCAAAAAGTTTGGAGGAAATGGCGAAGGATTATTTAAAACACGTTCGTGAAGTACAGCCCCACGGACCATATCGTTTACTTGGCTGGTCGCTCGGGGGAAATGTTGTTCATGCAATGGCGTCGCAACTACAAAATGAAGGAGAAGAAGTAGAATTACTCGTTATGCTGGATTCTTATCCAGGTCATTTCTTACCGAATACGGAAGCACCTACTGAAGAAGAAGCGTTAATCGCATTACTTGCTTTAGGTGGATATGATCCAGATAACATGGATGGTAAACCACTTACGATGGAAAGTGCAGTAGAAATACTCCGTAAAGATGGAAGTGCATTAGCAAGTCTTGAAGAAGAGACGATTTTAAATTTGAAAGAAACGTATGTAAATTCGGTAGGGTTGTTAGGGAAATATGTACCGAAAGTTTATAACGGAGATATATTATTCTTTAGATCTACTGTTATACCAGAATGGTTTGATCCTATTTCTCCAAATACGTGGTTAAATTATTTAGACGGGGAAATAGTGCAACACGATATTGATTGTAGACATAAAGATTTATGTCAGCCAGGTCCGCTTACAGAAATTGGACAAGTATTAGCGAAATATTTGCAGAATAAGAAAGGGGTAAGTACAGTATGACGAATCCGTTTGAAAATGATAACTACACATATAAAGTATTAAAAAATGAGGAGGGCCAGCATTCTCTCTGGCCTGTCTTTCTTGATGTACCTATTGGATGGAATATCGTACATGAAGAAGCTAGTAGGCATGATTGCTTACAATATGTTGAGAATAACTGGACAGATTTGAATCCAAAAAGTAATCAAGTTGGCGAAAAAATATTAGTAGGAAAACGATAATGAAGGCAAAAATAAATCCGAAAGTAGTTGTAAGTGTCGTATATATAACAGCGATGTTTATGGCTGCGATGGATGCAACAATTGTGAACGTAGCACTACAAACGATAAGTAAAGAACTACAAGTGCCGCCATCCGCGATGGGGATAGTTAATGTTGGGTATTTAGTTAGCCTAGCTGTTTTCCTTCCAATTTCCGGTTGGTTAGGAGATCGTTTCGGTACGAAAAGGGTATTTCTAACCGCTCTATTCGTATTTACAACTGCGTCAGCATTATGCGGAGTAGCGAACGATATTACTTCATTGAATATTTTTCGTGTTATGCAAGGTGCTGGTGGGGGGCTTTTAACACCAGTTGGGATGGCGATGTTATTCCGAACATTTTCACCAGAGGAAAGACCGAAAATTTCTCGGTTTATTGTGTTACCAATTGCTGTGGCACCAGCAGTAGGACCAATTATTGGCGGTTTCTTTGTAGACCAAATGTCTTGGCGCTGGGCATTTTATATTAATTTACCATTTGGAATCGTAGTGTTACTATTCGGTCTACTATTTTTAAAAGAGCATATTGAAAAATCAGCTGGTCGCTTTGATTCTCTAGGTTTTGTACTTTCAGCACCAGGATTTGCGATGCTAATTTATGCACTTAGTCAAGGACCATCAAAAGGCTGGGTTTCTTCAGAGATTATAAGTACTGGGATAGCTGGGGTTGTATTTATTACATTGTTCATCGTTGTAGAACTTAGAGTAAAGCAACCGATGTTAGATTTACGATTATTAAAAGAACCAGTCTTTAGAAAAATGAGTCTTATTTCATTGTTTTCATCAGCTGGTTTACTAGGAATGTTATTTATTTTTCCGCTTATGTATCAAAATGTAATAGGAGTTTCCGCATTGGAATCAGGTCTTACGACATTTCCAGAGGCGATTGGGTTAATGATATCGTCACAGATTGTACCATGGTCATATAAGAAATTAGGAGCTCGTAAAGTAATTTCTATTGGCTTAATTTGTACGGCGATTATCTTCGTTTTATTAAGTTTTGTAAACCACGATACGAATCCATGGCAAATACGGGCATTATTGTTTGGCATCGGTATTTTCTTAGGTCAGTCTGTTGGAGCAGTTCAATTTTCTGCATTTAACAATATTACGCCACCTTCTATGGGGAGAGCGACTACTATATTCAATGTGCAAAATCGATTAGGTTCAGCGATAGGAGTTGCTGTTTTAGCTAGTATACTAGCCGGTTTTGGAAATAACAGTGCACAACATAATGCTCATTCAGATTTCTTGCCATATCAAGCGGCATTAATTGGATCAGCAATGTTTTTACTCGTAGCATTACTATTTTCTTTACGTATTTCTGATAAAGAGGTAATGTCAAAGAAGAAAGAAAAAATGTTATCCGTATCAAAAAAACAGAAAGCACTTGTCAATGAATAACAATTGATATTCGTTGTATAAAGGAGAGTTTACATGATAGAAAGTAAAGTTGTAGATTCTATACCAACTCTTAATGAGAATGATTGTCAAATATGGTGGGGAAGAATTTCAGATTTACAATCATGGCATTACAATTTACTAAATGACGTTGAACGAGAGAAAGCAAATTCATATCATCATTCGGCAGATCGTGCCCGTTTTATAATAGGTTGCGTAATTAGTAGATTAGTTCTTGGGAAGATACTTTCTATGTCGCCAGTGCAAGTGCCGATTGATCGAATGTGCCCAGTATGTAAATTACAACATGGCAGACCGCAATTACCAGAAGGAATGCCGCAGTTATCGGTTTCACATTCAGGTGAGTGGGTTGTTGTTGCATTTACAAAGTCTGCACCTGTAGGCGTTGATGTTGAACAAATGAATCCAAATGTAGATGTTATGAAAATGGCAGAAGGCGTATTAACAGACATTGAAATAGCGCAAGTTATGAAATTACCTAATGAACAGAAAATAGAAGGTTTTTTAACATATTGGACTAGAAAAGAAGCAGTGCTCAAAGCGACAGGTGAAGGACTAATGATTCCACCAGTGGATATTACTATCTCAGCTCCAAATGATCCTCCAAACTTGTTAGTTTTTAAGGATAGACATGAGTTAGTAGAAACTACAATGATTGAAGATATAAGACCAAGTGTAGATTATATGGCTTCCATTGCAATATTTAGTAAAGAAGTAACTAAAATCACACAGATAGACGCAGTAGAGCTTTTAAATTATAAATAAGTTTAATAAAATATCTTATAGAAGAGGTGTTCCTCATGTTAGTAGCGGAAAATAGAAAAAATGAATTCACTTATAATGTACAAGCAATTAAAAATATTTTATTTGCTGGAGATACATCATCTATTCATGCTTTAGAAAAGTTATTGAATGATACAGTTCAGTTTGATGTCCTCGAACAAGAGGTACTTGATAGACAATACATCCCGAAAGAAGCAAAGAATTTCTTTGATAAAAACGGAACATTTCTTTACCGTGTATCTCATGTTAGTTATAAAGGAAAAGTGTTATCTGAAAATCTAATTTTTGCGGACACTTCGTTTTTACCAAATACAATTAAGAGTGAATTAGAGAGTGGAAACATTCCAGTTGAAAAACTTATAGAAAGGATGAAAGTAAGAAGAAACGTATTATACGAAGGGTATCAGCCTTCTGGAAATATTATTGAATTGTTTGATGGATGTTCTGTTACAGCGAATGTGTATCCAACAAGAAAATATCAAATTGTAAGTAACTGCAAATGTATATTTTATATTTGTGAAGTGTATCATGCAGAGAATATAAAGGAATTACTAAATTAAAACAAGAAACCAGCCTATAAAATGGCTGGTTTCTTGTCAGAGTGTTGGGAAACCCTTTAGGGTTCCCAACACTCTGGAATATTTATGATTTTAATGAAAGAAAACCATATAAAATCATAAACATGAAAAAA